>JAZNZF010000045.1:0-37200 GCA_045594795.1 Acutalibacteraceae bacterium
TACTTCCTGTGAAGATGTTACCTCGGTTGTAACCGAGCTGTTTACAGCTTGCTCAATTTCGCTTTGCTCGGGCTGACTGCTTTCATCAGATACATCGGCCTCTTTACTTGCAAAAAGCCCCATTGAGTGTGAAGGCTCGGCAATAGACGCGGTTGAGGATAACCCCTCTTTATCGCTTGTAGCACAGCCAACAATACCTATTATGATAGAAAGTGACAATAAAGCAATTATTAGCCTTTTCATAAAGCTACTCCTACTTAGATTACGCGAACGCGGATAACACCGTCGATACCTTTAATAGCCTCGGCTATATCATTAGCACCGTCAGCAATATCAAGCATGGTGTATGCATAATCATTTTTAGATTTGTTAAGCATATTATCTATGTTTACACCCTTGGATGTAGTAACAGACGTAATGCTGTTAAGAACGTTAGGAATGTTTTTGTGGATAACGCAGATACGTGCACCTGCAGCTCTTGGCATTGAGATATTAGGCATATTTACCGAGTTGGTGATGTTACCGTTCTCGAGGTAATCGATAAGCTCGTCGGCTGCCATTGTTGCGCAGTTATCCTCAGATTCTGGAGTAGATGCGCCAAGGTGAGGAATAGTAATAACACCGTTTACGCCAATAATTTCGTCACTTGGGAAGTCGGTTACATAAGCCGATACCTTTCCGCTATCTAAAGCGGCAATAATATCGTTACCGTTTACAAGGTCACCGCGGGAGAAGTTGAGGATACGAACGCCGTCCTTCATTTTTGCAATAGTTTCGGCAGTGATATAGCCCTTAGTTTCGTCATTAAGCGGAACGTGTATACTAATGTAATCACAGTTTTCATAAATTTCGTTTATATCCTTTGCGTGAATTGCGTGATGGGTTAAGTTCCAAGCGGCGTTTACCGAAAGATATGGGTCAAAGCCGTAAACCTTCATACCAAGGTGGCTTGCAGCGTTAGCAACCATACCGCCGATAGCACCAAGACCGATTATACCCAAAGACTTGCCACGGATTTCAGGGCCTGCGAAAGCGCTTTTGCCCTTTTCAACAAGCTTACCAACAGCGGCGCCCTCACCCTTTAAGGTTTTTGTCCACTCAATAGCGGGAATAACACGGCGTGAGCTGATTAAAAGGCCTGCCAAAACAAGCTCTTTAACTGCGTTTGCGTTAGCACCGGGGGTGTTAAATACAACGATACCGTTTTCTGAGCAACGGTCAATAGGAATGTTGTTTGTACCGGCACCCGCCCTTGCGATTGCCTTTAAGTTTGCATCAAACTCAACGTCGTGCAAAGCGGCAGAACGAACCATAGCGCCATCTGCATTTTCGATAGCATCACCGTAGGTGTACTTATCTGCATTGAACCTTTTCAATCCTGTTTCGGATATTTTATTGTATGTTTTAATGTTATACATATATTCTTACCTCGCTACTTTTTAAGCATTTTCTGCTTCAAATTTCTTCATAAACTCTACAAGCTTTTCTACGCCCTCGATTGGCATTGCATTGTAAATAGAAGCACGCATACCACCTACTGAACGGTGACCCTTTATGTTTACAAAGCCTGCTTTTTTTGCCTCGGCTACAAACTTAGCGTCAAGCTCGTCGTTACCTGTTACAAAAGGTACGTTCATTAAAGAGCGGTCCTCTTTAACTACTGTGCCCTTGAACATTTTGCTGTTGTCAAGGAAGTCATAAAGCACAGCAGCCTTTTTCTCGTTATACTTTTTCATTTCCTCTAAGTTGCCGTAGGTGTCCTTAATCCACTGTAAAACAAGGCCTGCAACATAGATAGCATAGCAAGGCGGTGTGTTGAACATAGAGCCGTTATCTGCGTGTGTTACGTAATTGAACATTGTAGGTGTGATGTCCATTGCGTTACCCAAAAGGTCTTCGCGAATAATTACAATGGTAACACCTGCAGGTGCTAAGTTTTTCTGTGCGCCTGCATACAGCATACCAAATTTTGATACGTCGATAGGCTCAGATAAAATGCAGCTTGAAATATCAGCAACAAGTGGCACGTCACCGGTTTCGGGAAGCTCGTTATATTTAGTACCGTAGATGGTGTTATTCATACAAATGTGGAAATAGTCGGCATCCTTAGTGAAGGTTTCCTTATCGAGCTTAGGAATATAAGAGAAGGTTTTATCCTCGCTTGAAGCTATAACCTTTGCCTCGCCGTAGCGTGCAGCCTCTTTGTAAGCCTTTTTTGCCCACTGACCTGTAACAACAAAGTCAGCCTTGCCGTTTTTGTTCATAAGGTTTAAAGGAATCATAGCAAACTGCGAAGATGCACCGCCCTGTAAAAACAATACCTTATAGTTATCGGGAATGTTCATTACCTCGCGAAGTAATGCCTCGGTTTTATCGAATATTGCTTGGTACTCTTTACTTCTATGTGACATCTCCATAACAGATTGACCACTATTTCCATGCTCTAACATCTCATTTGCGCATTGCTTTAATACTGCCTCGGGTAATACAGAAGGGCCTGCGCTAAAATTATAAACTCTTGCCATAATAAAATACCTCCAAAATATTTGTCGTTTTATAAACGGATTACGCCTATTATACATATATTGTATGATGAAGTCAATAGGATTGTTAAAAAATTAAACAACTTTTTTGTAGTTCGTCCGTTTTTCGCCTATAACTTTGTTAATTTTTTAACAGATTACTCCCTGTTTTGTTATTACAGTTAATAATTTTTTTATTGCGTTTGTGAAAAAATTGTTGTATAATGTCGGTAGTGATTTTTATTTTGAAGCAAAAATAATAGCCCTGCACTTAAAGTGCAGAGCCTGGAGCTGAAGATGGGACTTGAACCCACGACCTGCTGATTACGAATCAGCTGCTCTACCAACTGAGCCACTCCAGCAAATTCTTACGTATAAGAGTATACCAATAGTTTAACATCAAGTCAAGAACTTTTTAAAAGAGGGTTTTATTTATGAAGAACAACAAATCTGTATTAGGGCAAAACCTTGTTAGAGCAAGGAAAAGGCTTGGTCTTACCCAATCTATAGTTGCTGAGGCTATGGGGTTGGAACGTTCGCGCTATGCACACTACGAAAAAGACACCACACCTTCTGCAGACAACTTAAGAAAGCTTGCTACTATATTGGGAGTTACTACAGACGAGCTGCTTTATTCCCCCGAACAACTGCAACAGCTTGCCGAAACACCCTTTAGCCGCGATAATCTTTTCTCGTTTGGCGAGCTAAGGCAAGAAGAAAAAAGTCTTGTTCTGCGTTGGCGCTTGCTCTCTAATGAAGCAAAAGAAACGATACTTAAAAACATCGAAACCCAAACCCAAAAATCAGAAATGGAATAAATTTTCACTTTTGATGAATTACTAAACCCACGGAAATTAATTCTGTGGGTTTTTATTTTTAATGTTGATAATATACCTGCTTGTATGTTATAATGATTGTTGTTAGTCGAAACACCAAAAAGTGTTTCGACAAGCCACTTTTAAGTGGTTTCAGACAAAATCAAATCGTTTAATTTGATTTTGCACGACACTCATTGCAATGGGTAATGGCAAATTTTCTTTGAAAATTTGTTATAAAATTAAAGATTTTATGTCGAAACTCGTCAGTTTCGACTTCCATTAACCATTATAATTATTATGTACTATATGGAAAGAGGTTATATACTTTGTCACACGAGTTAAGTAAAATTCGTAATTTTTGTATAATTGCCCATATCGACCACGGCAAATCCACCCTTGCCGACCGTCTACTTGAGCTTACGCAGTCGGTATCACAAAGGGAGATGGAAGAGCAGCTACTCGATAGTATGGATTTAGAGCGCGAACGCGGTATTACAATAAAAGCCCACGCTGTAACCCTATATTACACTGCTGCCGATGGTAACGAGTACGAGCTTAATTTAATAGACACCCCCGGACACGTAGACTTTCACTACGAGGTTTCGCGCTCACTCGCCGCTTGCGAGGGCGCTATACTTGTTGTTGATGCTTCACAGGGTATTGAGGCGCAGACACTTGCTAACACCTATTTAGCCGTTGACCACAACCTTGAAATTGTGCCTGTTATTAATAAAATAGACCTACCCGCCGCCGAGCCTGACAGAATAATTAACGAAATAGAAGACGTTATTGGCATACCCGCCGAGGGTGCGCCTAAAATTTCGGCTAAAAACGGCATCAACGTTGAGGAGGTTTTAGAACGCATTATCACCGATATCCCCGCCCCCGAGGGCGACCGCAACGCACCGCTTAAGGCTTTAATCTTCGACTCGTATTACGACGCATACCGCGGAGTTATAGTTTTCTTCCGCGTGGTTAGTGGTAAAATCCGCACGGGCGATGCGGTTAAAATGATGGCTACGGGTGCCGAAATGGAGATAGTAGAATTAGGTAGAAAGAGGGCTACAAGTCTTGAGCCTTGCGACTGCTTGGAAGCAGGTGAGGTTGGATATCTTGCCGCCTCTATAAAATCGGTACAAGATACCCAAGTGGGTGATACCATAACCCACGTAGAAAACCCTGCCCCCGAGGCTTTAGAGGGTTATCGCAAGGTTAACCCCGTTGTTTTCTGTGGTATTTACCCTGTCGATGGTGGCAAATACACCGACCTTAGAGAAGCTTTGGAAAAGTTACAGCTTAACGACGCCTCGCTTATGTTTGAGGCTGAAAGCTCGGGCGCTTTGGGCTTTGGTTTCAGATGTGGATTTTTAGGACTTCTACACATGGAGATTATCCAAGAACGTTTGGAGCGCGAGTACAACCTTGACCTTATTACCACCGCGCCAAGTGTTGTATATAAATTTGACTTAAACGATGGTAGCACGGTTGATGTTTCCAACCCCACCAACTACCCCGACCCCGCAACCATCACCGCCTCTTACGAGCCGGTTGCCGAGGTGCATATCTATAGCCCATCTGAGTTTGTGGGTGCTATTATGCAGCTTTGTGAAGAACGCAGAGGCGACTACAAGGATATGAAATATATGGGCGACCGCGTTGATATGCATTATGTCTTGCCCGTTGGCGAAATTGTTTACGATTTCTTTGATGCATTAAAATCGCGCACTCGTGGTTATGCAAGCTACGATTATGAGATTATTGGATACGAGCAATCCAAATTGGTTAAGCTTGACGTACTACTTGCAGGCGACGTTGTAGACGCGCTTTCGTTTATAGTTCATTTCGACAATGCGTACACAAGGGCGCGGCGCATTGCAGAAAAGCTAAAGGAGTTTATCCCCCGTCAGCTTTTCGAGGTGCCCGTTCAAGTAGCGGTTGGCGGCAAGGTTATTGCGCGTGAAACGGTTAAGGCAATGCGCAAGGACGTTCTTGCTAAGTGCTACGGCGGTGATATCACCCGTAAGAAAAAGCTTTTAGAAAAGCAAAAAGAGGGTAAAAAGCGTATGCGTCAACTCGGTAGCGTAGAGGTACCTCAAGAGGCGTTTATGGCGGTGCTTAAACTTGACGAATAAATTTAAAGGCTTGGTGGATAACTGCCAAGCCTTTCCATATTTTGTTTGCATTAAATTTATGTTATGGTATAATTAAGTAAAGGAGCTGATACAAATGGAAAAATACGCTTGGAAAGCAACCATTAAAGACGGTTGTTTGGCTGAATATAAGCGCAGACACGATGCGCTGCCCGACGATATGAAAGACCTTTTAAGAGAAGCGGGCATCTGCAACTACACAATTTGGAACGTGGGCAACGAATTGTTTGGATATTACGAATGTAAAAAAGGCGTGGAGTTTGCCGCAAAGACACAAAATGACAGCCCCGTTGTTGCACGCTGGGACGAGTATATGTCGGATATTTTGATAATGGAAAAAGACCCCGAAACCGGCGCGCAACCACTACTTAAAAAAGTATTTTCGTTTGATTAAATAAAAGTTCAAAAAACAAACTAAATTTTACAACGCTAAAAAATAAAGGAGATTTTGTAATGAAGCCATTTTTAGGAATTGACTTAACAACAAATAAGAAAAATGAAGAGATGAACGGCGAGGAGTTGATAGTTTCAAAGCCTTCGTTAGCATTAACCCAATCGTTAGAACGTTCCTCAGGAAACGTAGAAGAAACAATAGAAAAGAGCAAATTGCCACTTCCTATACGAATTGGGCGTTGGATTTGTGGAGCTTTCGTAATTTTCGTCGTGTATGGTATCGTTAAGTCATTGGCCGATGAAGACGGTGTTACTCTCGGACAGGCGTATCAAAATGCACCGTGGCTCTTTTGGCTTGGTGGCGGATGCTTATTTGTTTGGTTACTTCTTACGATAATTGGCGCTCGCAAAGAAACGAAAGTTTTAGACGCTGATGAAAGTTCACAGGTGTTTGATGATTTTGGCAAAACCTGTGATGCTATATTTTCCGAGTTAGATGTTCCTGAAAACGCAAAAGAAATTGATGTTCTGTACTTTTATTACAAAGTAAAAGGTGATGATATTAAGGTATGCGAAAAAGGTCTGCAAGTAGCACCATACATCAACCCCGTATTTCGCGTTTTTGCAGATTCTGTAAATCTTTACTTTGCTAATTTAGAAGAGAAATATGCCATTCCGTTATCATCAATAAAATCAATTACCTCAGTTAAGAAGACAATTAGTATTTTAGAATGGAATAAAGACGAACCGTATAATAAAGGAATTTATAAACAATACAAACTTAGCGAAAATAACTACGGAAGTATTATTTGCAAGAATTACCATATATTAAATTTCGAGCACGATAACGAACTATGGGGAATTTATATCCCTTGTTACGAACTTCCTGTAATTGAAGAACTTACAGGTTTAAAAGCCGAGGCTTTTTGATAAACTAAAAGGCTCACGCAAACTTAGGACACAGTTATTATAATATTTAATTAGTAGGCGTGGGATAGTTAAGCAAAGGGAGATTATGTTGGTGAAAGCTAAATTTATTTTATCTGTAATACTGAACGCTCTTTGGGTCTGTTTTACTGCAAACAGTTATGTTCTTATTAAGCAGTTTCCGAAATTTATTTTTGTTGTTGTGCCTATTTTTATTTTTGCTAACTTTTTTGCAGGCACTTTAATTACACATATAAATAATAAAAAACTTCTTATTTGCCAACACGGTACTGCCTTGTTGTATTCTTTTTACATATCAATAATTTACAGTACAGTTTATCAGATTTTCTTTACCACTAAAACTGTACCTAACGATTATATGACTGCCGTTTGGAGCTTGGCTGTATGTTTTGGGGTTAATTTTATTGTGTTCTGGAACGGTATCATCAGTGTATACCTTACCTCAACACAGTTAGGATTAAAATGGCGAACAATGGGTATTGTTTTCGGTTTTATTCCTATTGCCAACCTTATCGTATTGTTTTTTATCTTAAAAACAACGACCAACGAATTTCTATTTGAAGTAGAAAAAATTAAAACGAACAAGTACCGAGAAGCCCAAAAAATTTGTGCTACTAAATATCCTATTCTACTAGTTCATGGCGTGTTTTTTAGAGATACAAAATTCTTTAACTATTGGGGCAGAATACCAAAAGAATTGAAAGCAAACGGCGCAGAAGTGTTTTATGGGAATCATTCATCTGCCGCTTCAATAGCTGACAGTGCCGCCGAATTAAAGATTCGTATTATGGAGATTTTAACCGAAACTGGCGCAAAAAAACTAAATATTATTGCTCATTCTAAGGGTGGACTTGATTGTCGTTATGCAATTTCAAAACTTGGTATCGAAGACTATATAGCTTCGCTAACAACAATCAATACCCCACACAGAGGTTGTCTGTTTGCAGATTATTTGTTAAACATAATCCCCACAGACACGAAAAACAAGATTGCAAACACATATAATTCTACACTTAAGAAATTCGGGGAACCTAATCCCGATTTTCTTTCTGCAGTAAATGATTTGACCGCTTCAAAATGCAATCAGTTAGATTCACAAATGACTACTCCCGAAAATATTTACTGCCAAAGCGTAGGTTCTATATTGACTAAAGCCACCTATGGAAAATTCCCATTGAATTTTTCGTATCATATAGTGAAATATTTTGACGGCGAAAACGACGGTCTTGTCAGCGAAGAATCGTTTAAATGGGGCGAAAAATATAGACTCCTAAAACCTCCTGCAAACCGAGGAATCTCACACGGCGATATGATAGATTTAAACAGAGAAAACATTAACGGCTTTGATGTTAGAGAATTTTATGTATCTTTAGTTGCTGATTTAAAAAACATGGGATTATAAAAAAGACTTGACTGTAAACCTTGTTTATAGTGTATAAGTAAAGTAGAGGTGATATTAATGAAGATTAAAGAGTTAGAAAATATATTGTCTATCTCACGTTCTAATATTCGTTTCTATGAAAAACAAGGTTTGTTTTCTCCTGAGCGTAAGGATAATAATTACAGAGAATATAGTGAACGAGATATTGAGGTTCTCAAAAAAATCATTGTTTTTAGAAAAATGGGATTTAGTGTTGAGGAAATCAAACTTATCCAAAATAATGAGTTGCCATTTGCAGAAGCAATAATCAACGCACAACACCGAATTGAAGATGAAATAGAGCAACTAAACGGCTCTCTAAAACTTATCAACCAGGTAGCAAAAGAAAACTCGTCTTTTGATGAAATTGACATTAATGAGCACTGGAACACAATAAGTGAATCTGAGAAATCAGGCGAAAAATTCGTTGATATTTGCAAAGATTTTTTGGAATTAGAACTCAACTCGTTCGACTTTATGTGGAAATATGTGTTTTTTCACGATTTCAAAAAATCAAGGGCAAAGCTCGGTACGGCCATTGCTTGCGGTATATTGTTGCTATTATGTATCTTGCGTGGAATCGGCAAAGTTCTAATTTGGAAAGAATCTTTTTGGTCCGGTTTTCTCTACCCCTTTGCTATTGCATTAGCCGCATCAATTATTATTTTACCACTATTTTTATTAAGTAAAAAGTTTCCCAAGGTTGCATCAATTATCGCGACAGTTCTTTTAGTATTGATAATTTTATTTTTTGTCGGTATATTTTTGCTTATTCTCTATGGGATTGTTAACTCTATAATAGCATAAAAAGGCTTGACCGAGTCAAGCCCTTATTTTATCATTTGCAGTATATAGTAGATAACCCCGTAGATAACACTTGCGGTTATGCCGAAAACTATTACAGGGCCGGCGATTGAAAAGAGCTTTGCGCAAAGGCCTAAGACTATGCCCTCGCTTTTAAACTCTATTGCGGGTGAAACCACCGCGTTGGCAAAGCCCGAAACGGGAACAAGCGTACCTGCCCCTGCCCTTTTGGCAAGTTTATCGAAAAGTCCGAGTCCTGTAAAAATTGCGGTTAAAACAATTATGGTTATGCTAACTATCGCGTAGCAATTATCGGGTTTTATTCCAAACGACGCGAACAAATGAAAAAGCAGTTGCCCTATAGCGCAAATTCCGCCGCCCACGCAAAACGCCCATATACAGTTTTTAATCTTTGGCGATGGTGGCGACACCTTTTTCACCATTTTATCGTATTCTTTGTTGCTTATATTCTTCATAAAAAACTCCCCTTATAGCTATTTTTTGTAGCTTTAAGGGGATTATTCTTTTTATTTTTATTTTTCGTAGCTTTTCTTTGCCGCTTGTAAAACCGTATTGGCAATAGATTTAGCAATATAGTTACCGCTGCCGCCTTCCTCTACTACAACTATAAAAGCAAACGGATATTCTTCGTCGGTGCAAAAGCCAACAAACTCGGCATGTGGAATTTTTCCATCAACCTCGGCAGTTCCCGTTTTGCCGCAGACAGTAAGGTCGCCAAAGAACGAGCTACCGTAGGTTTTGGTAACAGCGCCACGCATAAGCTTGGTAATCTTATCTGCTGTGTCACTTGATACTACTGACCTGCCCTTTTCTGCCCTGCCCGATTTTACAGTAAGACCAATAGAGTTTTTAACTTTCTTTATTACATACGGTTTTATAGGTGTGCCGCCGTTTGCTACAGCACCAACACTTGTTAGGTACTGCAGAGGGTTTTGCATATCGTTATACTGCCCAATACCTGCCCAGCCAAGCTCTATAGTACGTGCGTCATCTACCTCAAAGCTACTCAGTTTAGCCTCAATTCCATCTAAGCTATACTCTTTATTAAAGCCAAACTTTTCGGCATATTTTGTTAGCGTTTTTTTGCCAAGGTCTACCGAAAGCTGAGAAAAATAACTGTTACAACTAACGGCAAAGGCATCTTCTAAACTAATCTCGTTATGGTAGCCTGTACACTTAACCTCCTCGCCCTCTATAACGCAGCCGCCACGACAGGTGTAGGTGCGTGTGTATGCGTCGGGCAAGGTATCAATAGCTGCCGCCGCGGTTATTATTTTAAAGGTAGAGCCAGGGGCATAGGTAGCAGACAGAAAGCGGTTTACAAACACGCCCTCGTATTTACCGTTTTTAGCTTTTTCTATCTCCGATTCGCTACCCACGTCGTAAGTAGGGTTGCTTACCATACATAGTAGCTCGCCCGTTTTGTAGTTATAAAGCCCCACGGTACCCTTATAGTTTCCGAGTGCGGATAATGCCGCCGAGCTGATATCGGCATCAATAGTAAGCTGTAAATCGTTGTGCTTGCCGTTTATGGTAAAGAGCCCTGTTATAAAATTATACCCCGACAACTGCTTGCGAAAAGCGGTATGCGCGCCCGTACTGATAAACCCTTCGGCATCACCTACTGCGTGCAGGGTTGCGCGGCGGATATTAGCATCACTGTTAAACACCCTTTTATTATCCACCGTTTCGGCAAGAAGGGTGGCGTTTATATCGGTTACCTTGCCACCGCCTATAAACTGCCCGTTATTATAAAGGTGGGCGTTGCCCGTATACATTGCCCAGTCGGTAGCGTTAGTAAAATAGAAGGCGCAAAACAGGGTAAGTCCTAAAATAAACAGTGCCGATATCAATAAAAGTACTATTGACCTAAGGGAAAGCCTTTTCAACTAAGCCGCCCCCTTTTTCTCTAAAGTTATAATTCGGCTACCTGCAGTTTTTATAAAGGCAAGCAGCATCCAGCTTGCAAGCATAGACGAGCCACCATTACTTACAAAGGGCACCGTTACACCCGTTAGTGGCAACAGGTCTACAGAGCCGAATATATTAAGCGCGGTTTGTATTATAAACATACTTGCCGCTGCCGCCGCAGTTACACCATAATAAATTGAACGTGTGCGCGGAATTGAAACCGCCGCATACACAAGGTAAAGTATCGGTATTAAGGCAACTATAACAGCAAAAATAAGCCCGAATTCCTCTGCCACCATACCAAACACTAAGTCGGTATCTGATGCCGCAACCTGTTTTAGTGTACCGTTGCCTGCACCTAATCCAAAAAGACCGCCCGAGGCTATAGACATCATTGTTCTCGTTTGCTGATAGCCGCCCGAATTAGCGTATTCCCACACGTGACGGTAGGTTGCAAAGCGGGCAGAAATATACGGAATGAATTTAATAAGTACACCAAACGCTAAAGCCGCGCTGCCACCGAGGAAAGCTATAAATTTTACATCGCAGAGCCTTAGGCTTAATACAACAAGCATAGTTGCAAAATATACCGCGGCTGTGCCAAAATCGCGCATTATAGCGAGCGCTACCATACATATACCAACAAAGCCTAAAAACTGTATTAGGTTTGCGGTTTTCATCATTTTATGAAGCGAACAAGCACTAACGAAAACAAAGGCAACCTTTACAAATTCCGACGGTTGAAAAGAAATGCCACCTATTATTATCCAGTTTCTTGCACCGTTTAAATCTGTTCCGATAGCAAGGTTTATAAGAAGCAGGGCTATAGCTAAAATACTAACGGGTAGAATAAGTTTTTCTATAAGCTCTACATTTGTTAGCAGAGCAGATAAAATTAAGAACAGTGTTAGTCCCACGGCAAAGAAAACGAACTTTTTAATTAGCATATCGGGTGTTGCACCCGCGCTTATACAAAGGCCTACGGTGGTTAAAAAGAAGGCTGTAATCTCTACCCCTATATTACTTTTAAAGCCGCGGATAAGCGTATAAATCCACTCTACCGCTATTATTCCGCCAAAGGCAATAGCTATGCTTTTAAGGTTATTAAAATCGTGCAAAAGATACGCAATTCCGCAAAGCAACTGCAGTACGGTTAAAAGCATTGCAGAACAAAGCCTACTGCTTTTTGCCGCCTTATCACTTTTGGCCTTGGCTTTGGGACTTATTGCAGGGTTAATTGCAATTTGCAAAACTGTGTTACCTATACGAATTTTATCACCCGATTGCAAATATGCTTCATCTTCTACGAGATAATCGTTTACGAAAAGCTTGTTCCCCTCGTCGATAGGCGCTATTTTAAAGCCATAATCGGTAAGGCTTAAAAGTGCGTGCTGTTTTTTTATATCGCTACGCTTAATCCTTACGTCGCACATTAGTCCCCTGCCTATAATACACTCGGTGCTTTTAATTTCTACTACGTCTTGATAGCTTTCTATAGCAAACTTTGCAAGGGTTTTGCGCTTTAGCTTGTGTAAAACCGTACGTGCACAAAACAAAAAAATAAGAAGTGAAATTATAGGTAATAAGAACCTAACTATACCGAAATACAGTAGCTCTAATGTGCCCATAAAATCACCTCTTTTTTAAAATTCCTATTTTTTTAAATTACATTAAAGGCAAAGTATACAAGTAGCAGAAGCCCTAATGCTATGCGATACCAACCAAACACCTTGAAGTTGTGTTTTTTAACAAAGCCCATAAGAAAACGAATTGCAAATATTGAAACTACAAAAGCAACAATAAGACCCGCGGCAAGCACAGCCCACTCGGTAGTAGAAACGGTGGCGCCTGTTTCGAAAAACTTATAGCCTTTAAAAAGACTTGCGCCGAACATTACGGGTATTGCAAGATAGAATGTGAACTCGGCAGCGGCGGCGCGTGTAACACCAAGCAGTAACGCGCCAAGTATTGTAGCGCCCGAGCGCGAGGTTCCCGGAAGCACAGCCGCTACAAGCTGAAACATACCTATTAAAAACGCATCGCGGAAGGTAATATCCAAAACCGACTCTGTTTTAAACGTACGGTTTTTGTTTGCGTTTTCTATTATTATAAAGAGTATGCCCACTATTATAAGCATAAGCACAACTACAATAAACTCGTAAGGTATGCCGGTATTACCGATGTGTGCCGCTAAAAATCCGCTTACCTCATCGTCAAACAAGAACGCATACACTACTGCAGGTATACAAGCAAGCGCAATTTTTAGCCAAAGCATAATTATATCTATTTTAGCGGTGATGCCTAAAAATAACGGCTTTTCGGATAATCCAAGCTGCTTTTTACCTTTTAAGCCAAACGGCCAAATGTTTTTAAAAAACAGCACCACAACCGAAAGAATTGCGCCAAGCTGAATAACCACACGGTACATTTCTATAAACTCGGGGCTTGAATTAAAATTCCAAAACCTTTCAAACAAAATAAGGTGCCCCGTACTGCTGACCGGCAACCATTCGGTTATGCCCTCGACGATTCCATAGAATATAGCCTTTATAAGCTCTATAATATCCACAAAATCCGCCTCCTACTTATATAAAATTATCACTTTAATTTATGCAATTATTTTAACACATATTACATAGAATGTCAAAGACATATAAAAAACCGAACCTCTGCAAAAGCAGAGGGTCAAGCACGAATTTACTTTTTAACTATATTAAAGTATAGATTTTTTGTGCCTTTATATTCGCCCTTGAAAATCACCCTTACCTTTCCTTTGCCAACCTTTTTATTGTTAGAGTAATAAAGGGTATAATTTTTAGGGTCTATGGTTTTGCCTGTAGCATCCTTAACGATAACTTTTGGCTCTTGTGCCTTGCCGTTATATTTAACCTTTTTGGTTTTTAGTTTTACATCATAATCGTACTGAGATTTCGGTAGGTCAAAACGGTATACCACGCTGTAAGCACAACCGTCATAGCGATGCACAACGTTCTCGAATCTTTGAAGTGTTTGGAAAACGGGGCCCTCGTCGCTACCAACGTGGGCTACGTAATGGTCACCTTTGTTGTTAGTACCTGCATACACCGCAACGTGTCCACACGAAACACCCTGATTTGGCACGCTAAAGGTAATAAGGTCACCAATTTGAAGCTTGCTTGTATTTGCACCTGGTAGCGAACGGTTGCTGCGGTCAACAACCTTTGCCTTGCCCTGCTTTACAAGGTACTTTGCCGCCCATTCCCATGATGCACAGGACTGCGAACCCATACCGCTTTTCTTTATTGCCTTTTTAATATAGCTTGTATCTACACCGGCTATGTTAGGTAAATAGTTAAGGTAGTAGTAAGAAACGAAGCTTGCACAGCACATACCCTGGGCTTCGAACTTTTTAACGTTAGGTGCACGGCCTGTTACGGTTGATTTATCTTTAACGGTTTCCTGTCCGCTCGGACCACCACCGTATCTGATTTTTGAACGGTATGCCATTGGGGTTCTAGGACCTGTGGCATAGTCCTGCATATACGAGCCCGCCTTAATCTGTTTTGCGGTTTTATAGCCAAGATATGTAACCGATTTTGAAACGTAGCTTTCAAGCATTTCATCGGGCAGCTGGGGGTGTGCTGAAGTTGATTTTACCTTTATCTTTGCGGTACTACTCCATTTACCATATTCTTTTTTACCGCTGATGGTTTTGTAGCCGCGTACCCTTACATAATAGGTTTTATCGTTCTTTACCTTGGTTATGGTTTTGCGAACATCGGTTTTTACGCCAAGGGTTACCTTTGTTGATTTTTTAAAGCTTTTGGAGGTGCTATAGCAAATCTCATAGCCCGAAACGGTTTTGTCCTCTTTAACGGTTACTGTAAACTGTTTCTGCTTAGCACTTTTCAAGGTAGGTTTACCAGCTTTTTTAGGGATAATCGTAAACGGAAGCTCTTTATATGTAGTGCCGTTTTTAAAGGTTACCTTAGCTACCGCCTTACCCGGTTTAACGTTATTTTTATATGTAACAGTGTAATGCACAGGGTCGATAACCACGCCCTCTGTGTTTGCAACCGTAACAATAGGGCACTTTGCCTTTGCATTATAGGTGTATTTTGTTGCAGACAACTTATAATTACTTGGTGTGCCATAGTTTGTAGGAAGCACGACTTCTGCCCCATTAGACACATCAGCAAAGGCTGTTAAGGTAAGTGCGCTAACAAGTATAAATGTTAAAATTATTGTTGCTAAACGAACAACTTTGTTTTTCACTATATACTACCTCTTTTTTAAAAAATATCATTATGTAAAATTATGTCGTATCACACGGTTAAAGATTATACCATACATTATTAAATAAAGCAATAGTTGTGTTTTTGTATTATAGTCTAAATAGTAACAATAAACGGTAGTTTAGAATATAATGCCTATGAAGTAATTTTAGCCGTATTGTTGGCTATATCTTCAATATCCTTTGCAAAAATTATGAATAGGAGGATTACTATGTCTGAAATTAGAAGCAATTGCCAAACTCCCGACAACAGCTTTAAAGAAGCGGTTTGCATTGACGCAGGCAGGGTGTTTGATAGCTGCTGTGACAGGGATTGCCTTGAGGACCTAAGGTGTTATTTTACCACCGAAGGTCAATGCATTATAGACTCAGCGCTAAACATAAGGGCAAAAAAGGCGGAAGTATTTAATGTTTATATTGACGTTGAACCCGTAACCTTTAATCGCGGATATTATTCCTGCAGCCTTAATTTCTTTTTCCTTGTGGAATTTGAAGTATTTACAGCACATAACGCAAAGCCCACTTGTGTAAAGGGATTTTGCTATTACGAAAAAAAGGTTATTCTTTATGGAAGCGAGGGCAACGTTCGTCTGTTCTCAAACGCTACCACTATTGAAGATGGCAGAGACCCCCAACGCTATCCAAGCTCGAATATGCCACGCTGCATAGTACAGACGGTTGACCCCATTGCCCTTTCCGCAAGAATTTGCGAGCTTAGAAGCTGCTGTGAAAATAGCTGTTGCGTGCCGGGATGCATTTGCGATGCTCTGGGCGGTACGGTTAATATGTGCTGCGAGCTTGGCACACCAACAGTGTTTGTAACTCTCGGTCTTTTCTCTATCGTTCAGCTTATTAGAAACGTACAGATGTTAGTTCCTGTATACGACTTCTGCATACCCGAAAAGCAATGCGAAGACTCTAGCGAAAGACCCTGCGACGTATTTTCTAAAATCCAGTTCCCTACCGACGATTTCTTCCCCACTTATAGTGGCAACGGCGGATGCTGCAATAACACCTAAAATTATCACCACTTAACAAAATACACCGCGTGCTATTTATAGGCACGCGGTATTTTCATTCGCTCACAATAATTGACATATCCTGTTTGTTGTGCTAAAATCCGTTTAAAAGTATATACAAAAGGGTGGGAAGAATGAACGGTAACAAACTTAAATTAATTGCGTGTATATCTATGCTAATTGACCATATTGGCTATCTGATATTCCCCCAGATTACAGTGCTTCGATACATAGGTAGACTTGCTATGCCGATTTTTGCTTTTTTCATTGCAGAGGGTTGCAGACACACAAAAAACAAACTGCGTTATTTTGGCGGAATAATGTTACTTGCCATTCTTTGTGAGGCTGTGTATCTTACAAACTCTTATCTTAACGGCGGCATACACACGGTTTTACTTAACGTTCTTTTCACACTCGGGCTTTCTATTCCGCTTTGTTGTTTCTTTTTAAAATTAGATAGCAATAAAAAGGGCTATGCCCTTTTGTTTATGATGCACCTTGCTTTGACACTTGCAATAATTTGGTGCTTAGACAATTCGGTTAGGCTTTTCGCTATACAAATAAGCCTTGATTACTCTATTGCGGGCATACTGCTTTGTTTTATGCCAATACTCTGCAAGGATAGATTAAAAAAACTTGCCGCTTTTTCAGTTGGCGTGGTTATATACTGCCTACTTATGCAAACAAAAATGCCGTATATTTGGTATTCACTTTTAAGCATACCGCTAATAGCACTATACAACGGCAAGCGCGGCAGCAAATCCTACAAATACGCATTTTATCTGTTCTATCCGATACATATTGTTGCAATTTATGCCGTATCTTACTTTATAAATCAATCTTCTTAATTTGCAAAAGCAGGTCACTTATTCATTTTTCGCTATTACTTATTACTTAAAAAACGCCCATGTGGCACCTTCCTTACGGACGGTGCTACATTGGGCGCTTTTTTAATCGTGATAATCAAGCCCTACCGCTAATAAATCGCGGCGAAACTTCTCTACGTTTTCCTCTGTAGAATAAGCTGCTTTTTTAAACACGTCACCAATTTTATTGTGGTTTTCTTTTATTGCGGTTACCCAGTTTATTACCCATGCTACAGGCAGTAAAAAGGGACAACTCTTTAAAAAGCGGTGTCTTCTTTTTTCTGCATCAAGCGGTGAAAACGCGCTTGACAAAAGGTTCCAAATTTTTGCTTTTTTTACTGAGCCTGTTTGCTTTGATTTTTTGTAAGCATAAGCTATTGCGTGCTGCTTAAAATCACCATAAACTCCGCTTTGGAACAGGTTGTTTGTTATAAGGCGGGTTACTTCGGTTTCTTCTGCATCTTCGAACCAGACCTTAATCGTTGCCAATATATTCTTATAAAAACTGTCTAATTTTAAATTTTCGAATTGGCTTAAAATATAGTCCATATCCATATTGGGTTTTGCTTTTTGCAAAATGTATAGGTCGAATACATACTTTATACCCGCACCGCCATCGCGGTAATGCTTTGCAAAATGGACAAAGCTATATACATACTGCTTTTCGAAAAGCTTTTGGTCGTTCTCAAAAACCTTCCAGCCGTCGCCGTAATAATCAATAAAATCCTTATTATAGGTAGGCACTAAACATTTGTGCAGTTCAATAACCAGTCCGTTTTGAAGCTTCCAGGTAATTTCGTGGTCACTTTCGTAGCAAAAATTGTAGCCCAACTGTTTCATTACAGGTTTTATTTTTTTATACTGATTCTCTCGGATAAGCACATCGATATCACTCATCGTGCGCATTTCGGGTTTTGGATAAAATTGCCTGATATATGCGCCTTTTAACACACAGTAATCGATACCGCATTTATCAAATTCTGCCTTTAACCGTTCTAACTCGTACACCTGGTTAACACTGGCATAAACAATATCATATGTATGCTCTTTAAACGAATTTAAGGAATCGTTAAAAAGGTCCAAATTTTTAAGGCCGTAATATGTAAGCACACTTGTTTGGTGCCCAATAGCACAGGAAAGCACCTTTTTATAATCAATCTCGGCGCTGATTTGACCCCGCTTCTCGCCAAGGCCACTTATTAAAATGTCTAATACTATTCTCTGATGCTCGGTCAAACTATTACCTCAATTCTAATATTTTAGCATTTATTACAGTATTATTTACCAAATATTTTTCTCAGCTTTTTAATACATTTACCTAAAAAAGTATTTGGCACGAAAACATTAGAAACTTTTTTAAATGATTTAATCTGCATCATTTCCATATATTTGTTTCTACTTGCCGGTCTTTTTACAGATTCAGTTATATATCTATTGTATTTAGTTGCAGTATCTATATCAACTTCCAGAAACTCAAGGTTATTAGATATAGCACCGAAAATCTCCCTGCCTTTTTTTGAGTTAACTACGATCAAAGAAGTACCTTTATCATCGAAATCCATCTCGGGAAGAACTTTTTGTATTCCTAAAAAATCAGCCAAAGTAAAATCGCTACATCTAATTTTAGTTTTAAATGCACAATTGTAACACGCAGGACGTAAGTCTATATTCGTCAAAAACGCCCTCATATACAAATCATCGAAAAGTTTTTTTACATATTTTTTACCGTTTTCATATTCCAACTTCATGCAAAACTCTTTCCACCCGTACGCTTTATCTCGGAAAGAGGCGCTTTTTAGTTTAGACTTGTATTTTTTCGCTTGGTATCCTAAATATTTTTTCCATAGTTTATCCGACGGCACACCGTGGCATATAAGGTCATGGGTAACCAGGTTATCGTAATCTTTTTTTAAGTATGAATATAAACCTGCTATTTGACAAGGTGTTCCGCCGAAGAACACCGTTCTGCCAGTATCCAAAAATATTTTCGCTTTTTTATAAGCATCATCAATTTTACTTTGAACATACTTTGAACCGCGAAGCTTATAAAGGTCTGCCTTGTTTTCAACATAAGTATGTTTAACAGTAAATTCTTCGTCAAAAGCAGCTCCAAAAACAACACCATTCATATCTATTACATATTCTGCAATTAAGGTAAATACACCACCAGAAGAACTGTTCAGACGGATATCTTCGTCCTTATTGTATGCTGCATACGCCACGGGTTCGTTATTGGTTTTTGATGGATTTATTATAGGACAGATATTATCACAAATTGAACAATCTACACATTTTTCTTTATCTATGGTAGGATATAAAAAACCTTCCTCGTCCGAGACCATTCTTATACATTGTTTTGGGCAACTTGACGCACAAGCCCAACATCCCGAACACGCTGTTTTTTCTTTAATATCCACCATTTTAATTCTTCCTTGTAATATAATCTATAAAATCTCTAACTGCGCCATCGCCACCGTTATGTGAAGACACAAAGTCGGATATTTCTACTACTTCATCTATGGCATCTTTAGGGCAGCCGACTATACCCCCGTTAGACTTAACTGCACGCATAACCTCGATATCGTTAAGGTCATCTCCGATATATGCAACTTTGTCTAAATTATCGGCACCTACAATTTCTTTTAATTTTGTAAGTTTATCGTGCATATTTTGGAAAAATAAATCTATATGTAATTCATTACAACGATTTTTAACAATATCACTTTTCCTGCCGGTTATTATTATCGGTGTTATACAGAGCTTAGGCAAAATTTCATTAATTCCATAACCGTCTTTTATGTTAAAGGCTTTAAACATTTCGCCTGTGTTCCCCATATATATTTTACCGTCGGTTAAGGTGCCATCAACATCCATAGCAAAGTATTTTATATTTTGCATTAATCTCAATCCTTTTTTGTTAACTTACACTCACTGTCTTTCAAAGCATTTTCCAGATAACTCAGGCTAGGTTGCCTTAATTTGTCCAAATCTTGTCCGTTCCATGTAATAGGAAGTTCCAATAACCCTTCTATATCTTTTTCGGTGCTTTCGTGTGTTATGATTCGATTTTCTGTTATGTTCATCAGCTTTAAAATATTATCAACCCTAAGGTTGTTTGTTTCCTCGGCTTTGTTCATAAACCTTCGCGTACAGATGAATTTTTTTTGGAAGATAATTGAAAACACAACTGCATGAAAAGAGGTTGTAAATACATAACGAGAATGGTTAACCAAATACACAAACTCTGCAGGACCTACTTCATTAATTTGATAGTCACCAAAACCTTTCTCGTCCTCTTCATTATAACCATGTGGATGTGGTAAAGTAACAATAGGTAAGTTTGTTAGTTTCTTTAACATTTCAGCTTGCTTACGTATATGTGGTGCCTCACCCAAAAGATAACAAAAGAGATATTCGTCGGGCAATTTCTGAATATTAGGTTTTCTTTCTATTTTTGACCACTCGGTTGCGGTTAATAGCAAAGTAGGGTCTAACACAGTCTTAACTTCCCTACCGGTTAACTTGGACAATAGAGTTGCACCAATTTCCTCTCGACAAGAGATATAATCAATTCGTCCGGCACAATCTGTAACTATTTTTTCCAATTTCTTGTTCAATGTATATGTGCTCATTCCCGGTGCATAAGCAACCTTTAGTTTATCATTTGGAACAAAGTCTAACATAAAGGATGAATCGAACATAACTTTGTTCCAAATGTTATCGCTTCCGCACACGAAAATATCATAATCAAAGACGCATTTTGAGATATCTCTATGCCCGTCATATTCAAGGCCGCTTGTCATCATATTCTCATTAATAAAAGCGTCGAAAACTTTGTGCCTTTCGTGAATGTACTTCATATATTTTTCTTCTTTTTTAGTTATTTTAAATTTCAAAAAACTAATAATTTGTCCACTTCTAAACAGTTTAAAAACTACTGATGTTTTGCTTTTAATTTTTTGTAATAGAGTTGGATTTTTTGTTGATATACCATTGATTTCTCGGTGATACTTTATATGAGATGCTTCGTATCCCATTTCGCGTATTGTACGCTGCAATGAATATGCTTGTAATACCGCGCCATAATTGTAGTTAAAAAACAGTGATAATATACCTACTTTTCTTTTAGACATCGGTAACCCCCCTATTTTTATTTAAAATTAATTAATATATTTTTAATTTTATCCCTGAACAAAAACACACATACCGCCAATACCACAAACAATGCCACTCTTATTACAAACAAACTGTAAAGAAACATTGTTATTACACCAAACACAGCCAATGAACATGAAATAGCGAAAATTATCTTTTCTGAATAAATTCTTACTGAATCAATGTATGCTTTACATATTATTCTATAAAAAACGTAATGTAAAACGCAGAATATAATGTGTGCAATCAACGAAGAAACACCTGCCGACAAATAGCCAAAGCGTGGCAATAAAATAAGATTCAAAATAAAACATACAATTGTTGCGGTGATAGTTGAAACAACTGTATAAAGTTTCTTCTCATAAAAGAGTTCTACCCTAGAAAAAATTTGGTACATATAATTAAAGAACACGCTTAAACACAGGGTTGGAATTAAATATACTGCACCCATATATTTTCTTCCTGCCATTAACAGTACAATTTCCGGGGCAAACAACATAAACATTAATGTTATTATTGCAACAAACAACAAAACACCATGCGAAACCTTTGCTACGAGAGCGTAGGATTTAGTATTTAACTTTTGAAAATGCCAAGGAATGAAGGCTGAATTAAGTGCTGTTGTAAACATTAGTACCAACGAAGATACAGAGTATGCCACGCCGTATATGCCTGCTTCGGCAGAGCCAAAATAGATATTTATCATTATTTTATCAATTTGATTAAGCAAAATTTCAGATAAATAATGCGGAATTAACGGTAAATTAAACGAAAGTGCATACTTCCATATTTTTTTGTCGAAAAACACTTTTTGCTTGTGATAGTTTATAGTATAAAAGCATATACCAGGCAATACAGTGTTTACTAACAAAAACGACAAAACGCGCACGACCCCTTGGTTTTGCGGTATGCACATAATTGCTATGACACTAGCGCAAGGCGTTAATACTGAAATTGCGCTTGCAACAACTACCGGAAGAACATATTGATAATTATACCTCTTGTACATTACCCAAAGCTGATAAGGCTGATAAAACAACACACTGAACATTGTTGCAACTACAACAATAACCGGAAGATTTGCAAATTCGGATATTTTTTCCCGAAAAACAAAACATATCACAAAAACAACCGATGCTAATGTTAAAGAAAGACTTTGAAAAGATGAAACTATTCTTTCATGAGATGTTTTAAGTTTTATAAAAGCATTATTTATAACACCGTTTTGCAGGCTTAAGGTTGCTACTATAACAGCTACGTTATACCACGCATTGAAAACACTAAACAGGCCGTAATCATCGGTAGAAAGCACCCTTGTAAATATCGGTGTTGTAATAACACTTATGCCCTTTTGCAAAAAGCCAGCAAAAGTAAACCATACAACAACTTTGAGTTGTAGGTTTAGGCTTCGATATTTATCTAAAAGATTTTTAATTAGTGCCATTTGTCCGTCTCCAGTGTTAATGGTAGGTTTTTATTTATTCGTACTTTGAGGGGGTAATAAAGGTTACGCAAAACCCCTCTTCCCTAATGCCTTTTATAAGGTTTTTATAATATTCGTTACGCGCTATAGCCTGTTCTTCGGTAACAGGGCGCCTCATGTTTCGGTCGAAATAGTTATCGTTTATATTAACAGTGAAACCGTCGCAACCCGCAATAAATATTTCTTTAACACCGCAAGCACGCAATACGTTTAATATTATTACAAGAGAAGAGTCGTGCGTGCCGCCGTCTGTGTTTATCCATTTTTTATAATCAAGCACCTTTACCTTGCCTCTGCCGCCTTTAGATACGTTTGAGGTGGTTATAACACTTTTTCCGCACTTAGTGGCCTGCTCGTAAGACTCAAGCTTAGTTGCCATTATATATGAAAAATCAAAGGTATGTGTAACATTAAGACCAACCGAAACCAAATCTCCGCTATCTATAAGCTCGTTTATATTATCTTTAGCAGACTCAACGCTTTTACCGGGGCCAACCAACAGCACTTTTTTGTTTGCAAAAACTGTTTTTAATTCTGATAAAACGGAAGTATCGTCGATTGACTTGCTTTCGTTATATTTTTTATAAAGCTCCTCTGCATAGTTTTTGTCAAAAGAAATTTTCTTTTCCTCTGCAATAAGGCTTAAAAGTTCGCCAACCTGGTCGATAGGTAGCATATGCTTATTATAAAAATGACTGGCATAGCTTGGGGTACAATGGTTTACCGAGGACAGATAATATTCTACCGCATAGCCCCAATAAAACTCTGAATGTAACTGATTTATTACCTTGTCTATAACCTCTAACAAGGGGCTAATTTTATAATTTTTACCATAGTACAAATTAAGATGCTCTAACAAAAGCTCGGTATTTAAGTTGCCTGCGCCCTTGCCCATACCCATAATGGAGCTATCAAGTATAATATTACGGTTTGTTGGGAATTGTAGCATCGCAACTGCGTTAGAGTAAGACATTTGCAGATTGTTGTGTGAATGGAAGCCTATCGTCATACTTGAAATAAGGTTATTGTCAACCAAATTAAGAATTCGGTTCATATCATTTGGCCGCATTTCACCAAAGCTATCTACAATATAAAAGCCCGACGCATTTGGTAGTTCTTTATTAACAAGCTCTATAAGCTCTATAAGCTCTGAATCGCTATAGCGAAGGGTTATCATAGGTTGGATATAGAACTGATATCCCTTTTCAATAATCTTTTTACCGAGCTCTATTATTTCGTAACGATTCTTTTTGTGGAAAGCCATACGTATACCGTCAATATCGGTTTCGGTATGGGGATGAAGCTTGTCTACATCAAACTTTCCATAATCCATCATAGCAACGTATGTAACACCCTGCTTTTTGTTTTTTAGCAGGGTTTTTATGGCTTGCTCGTCTATAAACTGTGTTCTGCCACTTTGCGTTCCGTTTTTTTGGTCAATATATCCAAGCTCGATTATATCCACACCCGAAGCCTCTTGTGCAGCAAGAACTTGTTCCATATACAGTTGACCAAAATTAAAATTGTTTACGCATCCGCCGTCGCGCAAAGTAACGTCCAAAACTTTTAATAAGCCCATACTGTCCTCCACAATTTAAATATTTATGTTAACTAATGCGGCTGCAAGGTCGAAATCTTCGGGGTTGTTAATATCAACTGCCTCTTTATAGGTTACCTCTTTAATATAAGGATTTGCACCGATTCTGCGATGGTATTTTTGGAATACCTCTTTGGTGAAAACATATACTCCCGAGGTTTCTCTGTAAATCACCTCGAGGTCTTGGCTACGCGGTAAATTTGTTGCATCGAAATTAAGGGGCTTTCCGTCGCGCCACAGGTAGTCCTGAATTTTTACAGCACAAAAAGCCGAATCGTATTTGCCCGACTGAACAGCGCCTATACACTCTTTTATTGTTTCAACCGTAATAAACGGTGCGGTTGCATGGGCGTAAACGTAGATATCTGCATCTACTTCACCCATAAAGCTTTCAAAAATTTGAGAAAAATTAGAGGTAGGCAAATCCAAAAATTCAGGTCTTTTTATAAAATTAACACCCTTAGGTAAAAATTCAACAACCGAATCGTCACTGCAGTAAACATTTATGCTGTCGGTCATATTTGCCTTTTGTAATGCCTCAAGCTCGTACTGAAGCAAAGGCTTGTCACCCAGCAGTTTTGTGTTTTTGCCGGGCAGTCTTTCATTGTTAAGCTTAAGCGGCATAATAGCAACCGTTTTCATTTTGTCTTCCCCTTTTTTGTTTTATTCTTGCGGAAATACGTGGTAGAAATTTTGGCGTTTAAATTCATCTAATTTACCACCGTGGGTAAGGTTTATTATCTCTATACCGTTAGCCTCTGCGAATTCTCTACACTTTTTGTAGCCAATATCATTTTTACGCTTGTCTGCATATAGTTCGTTAAATGCCTCAAATCTATTTTTTGCAACTTTGCCTTCCCTTTGTTCCTGGTCCTTTAAGGCTATGCCCGCTATATAATTAGCCTGGTTTTTATCTATAACATACTTGCCGTCGTTATTTAGATACTTTGTATATGTATTATCCATTCCATAAAGATAAATTTTTTTAAAGCCCATATATGCCGCAATTTGAATTGCAAACGGCGTTACATTACCAAGGTCACTTATATATGTAGCTATATCAGCGCTATAAGGCTTTACTTTTTTTGAATAAATTGGCGCATAAGCGCAGTCTAAAAGCACAACGTTCTCTAAAAAGTCATAGCCTTTTTCAATATATGGTTTTATTTTTTGGGTTGCAAACAGCTTTTTAATACCGTATTTTTTTAGGTTTTTTAAATATTCTTCTGTGGTAGTTGTTTTATTCTTTGCAACCAAAAAGCTGATATCCATAACACTCATATACGTAGGGCGCCACTTTGTTTTTTGGAACACATCTATGATTCTGTTTGCGCCAAACGATACTATGTTACTATCCGCAATAATATCAAAATCTTGGAGTTTTGCGCTGGGCCCGTTGCCTACAATTATACACGCCTCACCCTTGTGTATATCTTTAAACTGTGCAACTATTTTGTTTTTGTTAGCTTTTTTTAGACTATTTATTTTTATTTTTTGCCAAACGAAAAATAATTCTAACGGCTTATATAATCCGTAAATTAAAAAGAAACCTAATTTGCTGTTTGTAGTAATTAATTTTTTAAACATTCTTTTTACCTATAAATAGTTATTTTGAATTGAAATAATACTCGCCCTTGGCTTTTTTGTGTTCAGCCCATTCTTTTGTGTTGCCAACCACTTTAGCAGGGTTGCCTACTATTATTGAATTATCCGGAAAGCTTCCCCTAACAATACTTCCTGTGCCTATAATACAGTTATCACCAATTGTTGTACCGGGCAGCAAGACAACGTTTGCACCAATAAAACAGTTTTTACCAACCTTAATTTCTCTTAAAAAATAAGCATCAGTTTTTAAAGTTTCGCCTAACGCTTGAAGTCCGGTTGTCATTGTATAGTCATGAACTAAAAATATAACATTTTTTGATACTATAACATCGGCACCAATGGTAATTTTATTATACGCTGTACCATCAAAATCTACCGATGGGTGCACAAACCTTGCGTTGCCCAGCAAGTTTATGCCTATGCCTTTTAGATATTTATTATAATGCTTCATATAAATTTTTGGTGAAAAATAATCTAATAAATGAATAAGTTTTCTTTCTATAACCGATAGAATTTTCGAAATCTTTTTCATTTGTTTTCTCCTTTATATCTATGTTTTTCGCTTAACATATTTACACTGCCCCACTTCAGGCCTTTTTTGAGGTTTGATATCCTGAAAACATCTAAAAAGCATTACCCAGAAAGCCAACATACTCATTATCTCGGGGCGAATAAGACTTGTTTCGGTAATTGCTATTATCAAAGATGAGAAAATAAATGCTAATCTTTTGTTATCGTTATTTTTAGAAAGCTTTATTATATTCATAATAAGCATAAACAAAAGCCCTACGTACAATATAATTCCTGCATTACCTAAAAATACTAAATAGAAATTATCAACATCTTGGGCGGTGTTTCCACCAAAAAGGAAAATTCTTCTTGATATAGATTCGAAATAAACCTTAAAAAGCCACGGGCGGAAACTGTACTTTAAATTCATTTCATGCGTCTGCATACCGGGCGTTAACCAAAATAGCGGTGATATAAACATCAAAAAGCAGGCAATAGGCAGAAATATTTTCTTTATGTAATATGGTATAACAGAGAATATGGGCTGAAGCACTAATAGTGCTACGGTGCCGTAAAAGCTTGTTCGCGAATTAGTGCGCATATAAACGAATACTACTAATGCGATTGCTAAAATGGCGTGATATGTCTTTATCTTTTTAGAAGACAATACGAACACTGATACTATAGAGTATATCAATAAGCCAGCCGAATTAACATTATCAAATCCAAAATCTTCCCTTGTGCGCCCGTCTGTCACAATTCGTTCTGAGACTTCAAATCCTGTTAACAACGAAAAAACAACTATTATCAAAACAACCATATTAATGATGTTCATATACTTATAAATTATTTCTTCGTTTATTTGGCTTAAGCACATACCCGCAACTAATAAGAACGCAATGTTTATTGTCAAGGTGCCCTGTATTAGAATTAGGTATACCGCCATACTAACTATTATTATGTTATGGTAGCCTAATTTTTCTCTGTAAAAATAGACTACCAGCATAATAAACATTACGCATAAACGAATAGGTACTTTTAAAATTTCTATTTCAAAAAAAGCGTACAATAAATAATTTATTCCCAATAATGAAATTATCAGAAACAAGCTTGTTTGATGGTATGTTTTGGTGCTTATTTTTTTCTTTAATCCTACCTGGTTCAAAACATTTTCTCCTTTAAAAACAACACTCTACTTAATATCTATAATAGATAAATATGTATCCAAGTAATTATTGAGCATATTTTGTTTGCCATATTTGTGCGCATTTGATATAATGTCATCTTTTTCCAATACTGCGCATTCTTTTATTTTTTCTTTAACTGCTTCTATGTCGTGTGGCTCTACAACAAATCCGCTACCTGAAGATACAATTTCTGGCAATGCGGTTGAATTATAAACTACTGCGGGCGTGCCACAAGCCATTGCTTCTATAGTAGGCATACCAAAGGTTTCTTCTATACTCGGGCAAAAATAAACGTCGGCTGCGGTATAAATTTCGGCAAGCTCGGTTATATTGTTCGTTCTCGTTAAACCTATAACCGATGGCGGCAGAGCCTTCTTTTCATCTTCGGTTACGCCAAGAACCATTACTACATAACCCTCATCCAACATAGTTGAAAGCTTTATAACATCATCTAAGCCCTTACGCTTGTCCTTCCAAGAAGTTGCAACCGACAAAATTATTTTTTTATTTACTATGCCGTTGTTCTTTTTAAATTCGCTTGGAGTAGGTTTAAACACCAATAAATCTATTCCGTTTTGAACTACTTTAACCGGATAGCAACCCAAGAAAGATTTTTGTGCCTGTTCTCCAAGCCATTTTGAAACTGTAGTTAGCATACAGCTTTTTAAACTTGTAAATATCTGCTTTTTAATTTGATAATTGTTTTTGCTATTATCAATTAAAATACTTGCAGGATAGGTGTTTTTCTGTGGGCATTTATAACAACTATCGAGCCATTTATTGCATCCCGCAGAGGTATAATGCGAGCAGTGCCCTGTAAATGCCCAGCAGTCATGCAAGGTCCATATAACAGGCTTGCCCGATTCGCGCAGATAATCGAACAACAGTTTTATGTTTATATAGTATCCGTGGATATTATGTAGGTTAATAACGTCGGGGTCGTATTCTTTAACCCACTGTATAAACTTTTTAGTAGCGCGTGTTGAATAAAAGCCTGTATTATCGAAAATGCGTGAGCCTATTCCGTGTAGTCTAACGCCTAAATCGTTACCTATTCTATACGAGTAACTCTTGAATTTTTCTGCTGCTTGTTCTCTACCGTATGCAATTTTACACTCGTGGCCCTCGGCTATTAATAACTCTGCAATATCGGTGCATATTCTGCCCGTACTACCTGTGCCACAAACGGCGTTTATTAAAAGAACACGCATTTAATCACCTTTTATCCAATCAAAAATTTAACAAGCTCAACTGCAAAGCGGTGGAACCAGTAAAGTCGGGACATTCCGTGCTTTCTGTAAATTCCGTATGTAATTTTTACACGTCGCATTGCTTCCTTGAAACTTTTTTTAGTGCTTTGACCTCCGTCGCCAAAAGTGAAATTAGATATAGTATCACTTGTTGTTACTATTTTTTTATTTGCGAGATGCACCCTTGTTATAAAATCCCAATCGTCGTACATATTTTCACAAGCATACGGAAACTTAAGCAAAATTTCTTTTTTTGCAAACATAGCAGGGTGACACCAGCCTGTAGTTAGCCATATTTTTTTACCTGCTTTTGCTTTTTTTATGAAATTTCCATTGCTTTTTACAACGTTAAGGCTGCCCCAAGCGGCATCGTAATTTGTTTCTTTATACAAAGCAACCATTTTTTCTACGGCATCAACTTCGTACCAATCGTCAGTATTGATATTGCCTATTATTTCACCGCCCGCCATTGAGATACCCTTGTTAAGCGCATCGTACATACCGTTATCTTTTTCTGAAATTACGGTTAAAGTTTTGCCCTGCGTTTTCTGGAAAGCATCTTTATAACTATTTGCAACCGCAACCGTACCGTCACTTGATGCGCCATCTACAATTATATATTCTATATTGTTATAGGTTTGGTTAAGTACCGACTCAATAGCCTTTGCTATAGTTTTTTCACTGTTAAATGCAACGCTTATTATAGTAACCAACATCTCTGTTTCTTCCGTTCTGTAATTATTTTGCACCCTCGTGACTGAATACAACAGCTATCGTTTTAAATATGATAAGTATATCAAACCACAACGAGCGTTTTTGTATGTATTCCATATCAAAGATAATTTTTTCGTGTGGGGCTAAATCGTAGCCGCCGTTAATTTGTGCGTGTCCTGTAAGGCCTGGCTTTACTTTTAAGCGTTGTTTAAAGCCGTGCACATATTTTTCAAACTCCTCATAGAAGCACTCGCGCTCGGGTCTTGGTCCAACAATAGACATATTGCCCGTAAATATGCAGAACAGCTGAGGAAGCTCGTCTAACCTGAATTTTCTAAGAATCATTCCTACCGGAGTTATTCGGCTATCTTCAAAGCCCTCAGACCACTGTGCGCCGTCCTTTTCGGCGTCCACAATCATTGAGCGAAACTTTATAATATTAAACTTTTTACCGTTTAGTCCTAAGCGTTCTTGATAATAGAATGCTCCGCCTTTAGATGTAGCCCTAATTATTATTGCGATTACTAACATAGGTATTGCTAAAACTAATATTCCAATACCGGATGCTACTATATCTATTGCCCTTTTTAAAAAATTGTATACAGGTAGTTTTTTTACTTCACCAATATCCTCAATGAAATATTCTTTATCTACCTCAAAGGGTAATATTACACCTTTTGGCGCTTCATAGGCTTTCTCTAATGTTTTATTTGGTGTTTCAACCATTTTTATACCTCTTTACTTTATATTTGCGAAGGGGTCTAATAAAAATCCTGTATGTATTAATTTTGGGCTTTGATAAAATTGGCACCATCGCACCCACCTTATCACATACAAATACATAATAAATTATAGCATACAATATTTTTCAAGTCAAGATAATGTATGTATAAAATAGATAAAAGTTTAGTTATAAACCCACCGTAAATTTGTGTTTTTAACAAAATATTCCAAACAGCAGGCTTTGCTACAATAACTATCACATTCGAGGTTAACAATGCAAACTTTTAGTAATTAAGTATTTTTAGTTGAAACTATCCGCTAATTTTGATATACTATTTTTGGTAAAGGTGGTGACTACTTTGAATATCGGCAACCTAAGGTTTGACGGCTATGCCGCTTTAGCGCCAATGGCGGGTGTGGCAGACAAGGCCATGCGCGAGCTATGTATAAGCTTCGGCGCAGCATACTGTATTAGCGAGCTTATTTCGGCTAAGGGCATATCCCTTGGCGACCGTAAATCAAAAGAGCTAATGTCGATATCCGAAAACGAACGGCCTGTTGGTATCCAGCTTTTTGGCAGCGACCCCGATATTATTGCCGAAGCGGCAAGGGCTGCAGCCGAAAACCACCCCGAGTTTATTGATATTAATATGGGCTGTCCTGCCCCCAAGGTTGCGGCAAGCGGTGGCGGTAGCTCACTTATGAAAAATCCAAAGCTCAGCGGTGAAATAGTAGCCGCTTGTGTAAAAGCAGTAGACCTACCCGTTACCGTAAAAATACGTGCAGGTTGGGATAAAAACAACATCACGGCAGTAGAGGTTGCAAAACGTTGCGAGGAAGCAGGTGCCGCCGCCATTACGGTTCACGGCAGAACTCGCGACCAGATGTACGCACCACCCGTTGACCTTGATATTATAAAGGCGGTTAAGGATTCGGTCGGTATACCGGTTATTGCAAACGGTGATATTGATTCGCCAAAAGCCGCCGCCAATATGTACGAAACTACGGGTTGCGATTTTATTATGGTTGGCAGAGCCGCTATGGGAACGCCTTGGATATTCTCGCAAATAAACGCATATCTTCGCGACGGTACTATTCTGCCCGACCCACCCCTTTCGCAAAAAATGGTTATTATGCTAAAACAAATTGAGCTTATGCGAAAATACAAGGGCGAGCACATTGCAATGCTTGAAGCAAGAAAGCACACCGCTTGGTATATGCGTGGTCTTCGTGGTGCCGCAGAGCTACGCCGAAAGTGCGCAGAAATTACCAATTTCGACGATGTTTTGCAAATTTCTAAATTAGCTTTGGAACACGGCGAAGATTAATTCCTAATTTTTTAAAATTAGTATTGAAAGTTTAAGCTTAATATTTTACAATACTATTGTAGTAACATAAATTTTTGGAGGTTTAAAAAATGGATAACAATCAAGATTACAATCCTGATATAGTAACCCTTTCTGACGATGATGGCAAAGAATACACCTTTGAGGTGCTTGACGCTATTGAATGTGACCTTGGCAGATATCTTGCCATGCTGCCCGTTTACGATGACCCACAGCAGCAGCTTGAAGATTCGGGCGAGCTTGTTATAGTTAAGGTTGAAGAGGAAAACGGTGAGGAGTATTTTGTAGATATTGAAGACGATGACGAGTACGAAACCGTTTCGGAAGCATTTATTGAAAGATTGCGCGATTATTTTGAAATAGACGAGCAATAATAAAAGTATCGTCCTGCATTGTGCGTGGACCCCGCGGCTTTTATAACCCTACAAGTAATTTTTCGGGAGCCCTACTCTTTTTAGTGGAGCTGCAGGCCTTACGCCTTTGGCGGTTCAAGGAAACATGAAGCTAATAGGCGGGCACCCACCTGTGTTAAACGCAGGTTATCATCAGCCGCTTACGGCAATGCGGGATTTCAACTTAACAAAAATCGGTAGCTACCTTTTGGTAACTACCGATTTTTTATATTTCTATATCACATAAGGTTGCTGCCATAACAGCCTTTATGGTGTGCATACGGTTTTCTGCCTCGTCGAAAACTATCGACTGTTCACTCTCGAACACCTCGTCGGTAACCTCCATACAGTCAATACCGAATTTATTGTGTATAGTTTTACCTATATCGGTGTTAAGGTCGTGGAATGCGGGCAAGCAATGCATAAAGCGGCACCCGTGCCCTGCAATATCCATAAGCTTTTTAGTGACCCTGTAGGGTGAGAGGTCGCGTATGCGTTTTTCCCAAACCTCGTCGGGCTCGCCCATAGAAACCCAAACGTCTGTATAAATAACGTCGGCGTTTACTACTGCTTGCTCGGGGTCTTCTATAAACTCTAACTTGGCACCCGTTTCCTTTGCTATTTCAAGGCAAGTATCGATTAGTGCTTGGTCGGGGAAATACTCTTTCTTTGATGCCGCCACAAAATGCATACCCATTTTAGCTGCACCCACCATTAAAGAGTTGCCCATATTGTACCTTGCATCGCCCATATAAACAAGCTTTTTGCCTTTTAAAGAACCAAAATGCTCGATAATGGTTAAAAAGTCGGCAAGGATTTGGGTTGGGTGGAATTCGTTTGTAAGGCCGTTCCAGACAGGAACACCTGCATACTTTGCTAACTGCTCTACTATTTCCTGACCAAAGCCGCGATATTCAATGCCGTCATACATTCTGCCCAAAACACGAGCTGTATCAGCAATGCTTTCCTTTTTACCTATCTGCGAACCTGAGGGGTCAAGATAGGTAGGATGCATACCAAGGTCTGCTGCGGCTACTTCAAAAGCGCATCTTGTTCTGGTACTTGTTTTTTCGAATATTAGCGCTATGCTTTTACCCTCGCAAAGCCTATGAGGTACACCCGCTTTTTTCTTTGCTTTTAGCTCTGCCGCAAGATTTATAAGACCCATAATCTCGTCCGGGGTAAAATCTAAAAGCTTTAAAAAACTTTTTTCTTTAAGTTTCATATTTTCTTTCTCCATTACAAACAGGTTTTAATTATATCCACTGCTTCTCTTAAGATATCCATTGGTATATTAAGCGCGGGTAGTAGCCTTACTTTATCCTTAGCGGTAAGGCAAAGTACACCCTTTTCCATACAAGCCTTTACAACCTCTGCGGCTTTCTTTTTGGTTTTTATACCAAGCATAAGTCCCATACCGCTGATAGATTCTACACCGTCCAAGCCCGACAGTTCGTCTATAATATACCTTGATTTTTCCTTTACTTCCTCAAATAGCTCGTCGGTCAGCCTTTCTACAATGCTTATAGCACCTGCCGAACACACGGGATTACCACCGAAGGTAGAGCCGTGGTCACCAAAACCTAAAACGTTTTCTACCTTTTCAGAGAGCATTGTTGCGCCTATAGGAAGACCACCGCCTAAGCCCTTTGCGGTTGAAACGATATCGGGTGTAATTCCGTAATTCATATACGCATAAAGCTTACCCGTTCTGCCGTTACCGGTTTGCACCTCATCAACAATTAAAAGAATATCGTTATCCTCTGCTATTTTTGCCACCGCAGTAACGTACTCCTTATCGAGAACATTTACACCGCCCTCGCCCTGAATACACTCGAGCATAATAGCGGCTGTCTTGTTTTCTTTTACCGCGGTTTCAAGTGCTTCAACGTTGCCCGCAGGCACGTGCAAAAAGCCGTTGGTTAGAGGTTTAAAAAGCTCGTGATAATGCTCTTGCCCTGTAGCCGCAAGGGTAGTTATAGTTCTACCGTGAAAGCTATTTTCGAGGGTGATAATGTTATAATACTCGCTGCCCTTTTTATCGGCAGCGTATTTTCTTGCAGTTTTAATTGCGCACTCGTTAGCCTCTGCGCCCGAGTTGCAAAAGAAAACCTTACTAAAGCCTGTTTTTTCGCATAACAGTTTTGCTAACTTTGCGCAAGGCTCGGTATAGTACAGGTTTGAGGTATGCTGTAGTTTGCAAAGCTGCTCGGCAACTGCGGTCTGCCATTCAACGTCGACATAGCCGAATGCTGTTACGCCTATGCCTGTACCCATATCTATATAGCGGTCACCCTTGGTGTCATACACTTCTGAACCCATTCCGTGTGTTAATTCTAACGGAAAGCGGTTGTAGGTGCCAGCAACAAACGCGTTGTCTATACTTTTAAATTCTTTCATGCCTGTCACCCATAACCATAGTACCTGCACCCTCGTCGGTTAAGATTTCCATCAGAATTGAGTGCGGTACCCTACCGTCCATTATAATTACGTTTTTAACGCCCTTATGTATTGCCTCTATACAGCAGTCTACCTTGGGTATCATACCGCCTGATACAACACCACTTTCTTTAAGCTTTTCTGCCTCGTCTATAGTTACGTCGGCAATTAATGTTGAGGGGTCGTCTTTATCCTTTAAAATGCCTGCAATATCGGTCATCATAATAAGTCTTTCGGCATTCATAGCGCCTGCAATATAAGCCGCTGCGGTATCACCGTTTATGTTGTAGGCGTTACCCTGTCTATCGCAACCGATGGTTGAAATAACGGGTATATAGCCACGCTCTAAAAGGTCGGTAATAGGCCTTATATTAACCCTTGTAACCCGACCAACATAGCCTAATCTTTCGTCCTTCATTTCGGCTTCTATAAGTCTGCCGTCCATACCCGATATACCCATAGCCTTGCCGCCCTTGGTTTCTAAAAGATTAACAAGGGTTTTATTAACCTTGCCTGCAAGCACCATTTGAACTATATCTACAGTTTCCTTATCGGTTACGCGAAGCCCGTCTACAAACTGTGCTTTTTTGCCAAGCTTTTCCATAAGCTCATTTATCTCGGGGCCGCCGCCGTGAACAAGCACAACCTTAACACCGATTAACCATAAAAGCACAATATCCTCCATAACCTGTTGCTTCAGCTTTTCGTTAATCATAGCATTGCCGCCGTATTTTACAACAACCACTTTGCCGTTATAACGCTTAATGTAAGGCAGTGCTTGGGTAAGCACCTCGGCGCGCTGGGCATTTGAAAAGTTTTCCATATTTTTCACCACTTATTATGTACGGTAATCACCGTTTATTTTAACGTAATCGTAGGTAAGGTCACAGCCCCACGCGGTAGCTGAGAAAGGACCGTCGCCAAGGTTTACAACTATTTCTATTTCCTTTTGCAAAAGAATCTCTTTCGCCTTTTCCTCCGAAAACTCTACGCCTGCACCACACCTGCAGACCTCGATTTCGCCGGCATTTGATTTAAACGAAACGTCTACGCGATTTACATCGACCTCGGCACCGCTGTAGCCGATAGCACAAAGCACCCTGCCCCAGTTTGCATCGGCACCGAACATAGCCGCTTTTAAAAGACTTGAACAGATAACACTTTTTGCAACAGTTTTTGCGGTCATTTCACTATCAGCACCGCTAACAGAACACTCGAGAAGCTTAGTAGCGCCCTCACCGTCGCCCGCTATCATTCTGCAAAGCGCAACTGTTACGGTGTTAAGCGCCTTCATAAACTCGTAAAAGTCTTCGTTTTCAGACGTGATTTCGGGGTTGTCCGCCATACCGTTAGCAAGCACACAAACCATATCGTTAGTAGAGGTGTCACCGTCGATACTAATCATATTGAATGTGTTTTTGATATCACTTGAAAGTGCCTCTCTTAACATATCGGGGCTTATGGCTACGTCAGAAGTTATAAACACCAGCATTGTTGCCATATTGGGATGTATCATACCGCTACCCTTAGCTATACCGCCAAGCCTACAGGTCTTGCCCGAGAGTGTAAATTTAACCGCAACCTCTTTAGATATGGTATCGGTGGTCATAATAGCCTCAGCTGCGGCAGAACTGCCGTTATCGTTAAGCACGTTTTTAAGCTTTGGTATTCCGTTTTTTATAGGTGTAATATCAAGCGGTTGACCAATAACACCCGTTGATGCAACTACCACGTCGGTGGAATCAATACCTAAGCTTTCACCCAAAATCTTACAGGTTTCGGTTGCAATCTCTATACCGTTTGCATTACAGGTATTTGCATTACCGCTATTGCAGATAATTGCTCTTGCTTTACCGTTAGCGATATTATTTTTCGTAACAGTTAAGGGCGCACCTTTTACAAGATTTGTAGTATACACCGCAGCCGCCAAAGCAGGCTGCTCGCTATATATTAAAGCTAAATCGCGCTTTGTACGGTTTTTACGTATACCGCAATGTATACCGCCAGCCAAAAAGCCCTTAGCTGCACATACGCCACCGTCGATTATTTTCACTGTTATTTTCCTCCCTTAAGACCCGTTGTCTCATCTACACCTAAAATTATGTTCATATTCTGTATTGCGGCACCCGATGCGCCTTTACCAAGATTATCGAAACGCGCAACTAATACGGGGCGTTCAGCAGTACCGATTACGGTTACCTGCATATCGTCGCGTCCCGAAAATGCAGATGCGGACATAAAGCCCTGCTCGTCGGCATTATCACAGAAGCTTACCAAACCATCCTTATAATAGCTTTTGTAAACTGCTTTTATATCCTCTATACCGCCATTTATACTACTTGCAAAAAGTGGTACGGTTACCTCCATACCGCTGTAAAAATCCGCAACTATTGGCTGAAACGAAGGCGAATTTAAAAGACCGCAAACCTTTGCCATTTCGGGCAGATGTTTATGCGTACCGCCAAGCCCGTACTGACGTGGTGCTTTGAGTAATGAGTCGCGCTCTGCCGACTCGTACTCGGCAATCATTTTTTTACCGCCACCACTGTAGCCTGTAAGAGAATAGCAGGTCAGCAAAGCATCTTTTGAAAGAATGCCTGCCTCAACAAGTGGATATACCAAGGCAATAAAACCGCTTGCGTGACAACCGGGAA
>JAZNZF010000046.1:0-3176 GCA_045594795.1 Acutalibacteraceae bacterium
TCGTTATAGCACAAGCGGTGTTCTCGCATATCCATTATAACACCTATTTTAAATTCTGCACTATATTTTTGTTGTGTTGACCCTTTCTTTGACATAAAAATATGCACCTCCAAAAGTGTCTAACTTTTGGGGTGCATATCATAAACACAGGGGTGTGAACATTAATATTTATTGCCAACCGTCTGTCCAACCGTCGCCATCTTTGTCGAACTTGTTGGTTGAGGTTGTTGTGCTTGAGGAGCTATCGGTAGTATCACTTTGGGTAGAAGATGCTTCACTTTTACTTGAGGTGTTGTTTTGACTCTCTGTATCAACCTTGCTGCTCCCCTCTTGCGAAGATGAATCGTTGCTTGATATTGTTGACTGATTTTCAAAAAGCTCCTTAGCCTCCGACTCGGTTATTTTATATTCCGATTCGGTGCCGTTCTGCTCGAAAATATCCTTTTCGGTTAGCTTAGAGGTTGTATCCGAGCTACCAGACGTTACCCCCTTGCCATTGCACGCAGTTAGCGTAAAAAGAAATACTGCCGAAAGTAAAATTATAGTTAATCGTTTCATTCCGTTCACCCTATTTCATACCCAGTTTACTTTTAATATTATCAACATTTCTTACAATGGGCTCGGCATAAAGCACGGTATATTTTGCGCTACCCTTTTGCTTATACCTTATATATGCGCGGGCGGTAAAATTAACCGTATCATATTTGCCGTCTTTAGAAAGACCCGTAAGTTCGCCCGTAAACACAACCTTATTACCCTTTTGGGAGTAAATACTTCCGCTACAATTATAGTAAACCTTATCACTTTCTATAGTAAGCTCTTCTCCGCCCAACTGGTTAGTAACGGCTATTAACGTGCCATAGCTTATGTCGGTAATATTCTTTTTGTTTTTACCGAAATCCACCTCTGTGCCAAAGCGTAAACCCTGCGGCAACGAGGTGCGCACCTGTGCGCCAAGCATTTGCATTTCTATTTCTTTTAGCTCGCCCTCGGTAATGGTGAAATAGGTTGAGGGTTTAAAGCTATCCTTTGCCGAAACAACGGTGCCTTTATTGTTTTTTGAGGCGATATCCTCGACGGTTAGCTTTACGGTAGCCTCATCTTTAAAATCCTTATCAGCAATAAGATAAAGGGTAGCAACCTTGTACTTATCTTCCTCAATTAAATTAACGGTTTTGTTAAGCTCGTTATTAATTTCTTTAGTACCGTATAAAAGTACGCGAGCTTTTTGGAATTCGGTGTCGAGAGTATTTACGTAAGCACTCCACAAGGACGTACCTATTTTATTGCCGTTTTGAATATTAGTTGAAATTGACGCTATTGCGATATCTTGGTTATCGGTAGTAGCCATAAACTGCAAACCGTAAAGCTTATTTATATCATCAATACCGCTACAGTAAATATCAACCGCGATTAACTGGTCCTCGTACTTTTCGTGTAGCTCAGCTGTAGATATATCACCGCTTTTTAGTTGGTTTAACGAATCTTTAATCTCGTCTATAGAATAGTTGCCCTTTATTTCGATATGAATACTATCAGCAGCAAGCTCTGCCATAGTTTCGGCAACGGGTGTGAAAGCGAGTGATTGCATTAAAAATAATGATATTAATAAAAACGAAATTATCTTTTTCATAATTTCCTCCACTTATTATTTAAAATTGCGCATTAATAATTTAATATATAACACAAAATACATAAAAGGTCAATAGATATTATAGTTAGCTATCTTGACAAATTCGCTTTTTGTATTAAAATATTTATATCAAACCTTTTCATTGGAGTTTAGTTTATGAACACAAATTTTGTTGAAGAAACCAAGGCCGCCATTAATGAGCTTATAAATCTTGCAGAATTAAAAAGCGGTGATGTATTAGTTGTTGGCTGTTCTACAAGTGAAATAATTGGTAATGAAATTGGTAAAGGCTCAAGTCCTGAAACCGCAGAAAAAATAGTATCTGCTATTATGCCAATTTTAAAAGAGCACGGCATACTGCTTGCAGCACAGTGTTGCGAGCATCTTAACCGCGCACTGATAGTTGAAAAGGAAACCGCCAGAAAGCTTATGCTCGAAGCGGTAAACGTACGCCCCGTTGCTAAAGCGGGTGGCTCGTTTGCTACAGCGGTTTATGGAAATATGGACAGTCCCGTTGCGGTAGAGCATATAAAGGCTGATGCTGGAATAGATATAGGCAATACGCTAATCGGTATGCACCTAAAAAGTGTAGCCGTGCCACTTAGACTTTCGGTTAAAACCATAGGTAATGCATACGTTACAGCCGCTAAAACCCGCGCAAAATATATTGGTGGCGAAAGAGCTCAATACAATTAATAAAAACGGCAACGCTTCATAAAGGTGTTGCCTCTTTTTATGCAAAAAACAACTTACAATATTTTTTAATTGAAAATATTTAATTGCTATGATATACTTATGTCGAAAAAACTTATCTTTATTTTAAGGGGGGTGCGATATGCAAATACTTATACTTTCGGGTAACACAGGCGGCGGCCATAATTCTGCCGCTATGGCAGTTAAGGATTATTTTGAACTTATGGGAAGCGTTTGCGATATACGTGACTCCCTTGCTTTTTGGGGCGAACTGCAATCGGATATTATCAGCAATGGCCACGTCTTTATTTATAAAAAAACGCCCAAACTTTTTGGCGTTGGCTATCGCTTTGCCGAAAATCACCCTGCTAAAGAAAACTATCGTTCGTTTTTATACAAAACCTTTTCAAAAGGTGCTAAAAACCTTTACGAACTACTTCTGCAAAAAAAGTACGACGCAATAGTCTGCACTCACGTTTTTTCGGGTATTCTTGCAACCGAGGTTAAGCGTCGTTACATACCACAGCTTAAAATTTATTTTGTAGCAACAGATTATACCTGTAGCCCCGGCACACCCGAAATAGACGCTACTGCTTTCTTCATTCCACACAAAAGCCTAATAAACGAGTTTGTGTCATTCAATATACCACATGACAAAGTAATTCCAAGCGGTATACCCGTACGCAATAGTTTTTACAGTAAGGTTGAAATCGAAGCCGCTAAAAAGCAGTTAGGTCTGCCACAAAACAAGCACATTGTATTACTTATGTGCGGCAGTATGGGCTGTGGGCCTATAAAAGAATTGGCGCAAAAACTCTCTACCCTTATGCCCGAAAACTCACATCTTGCA
>JAZNZF010000047.1:0-85519 GCA_045594795.1 Acutalibacteraceae bacterium
TGATATAATTGTTTCAAAGGTGGTGAGGAAATTGAATTTTGAAACAACCTCAATATTGTTGGAAGTATTAAAGCCTTATTTAGAAAATTCTGTTATTGATATTTCTACCGATAACACAGATTGGCGTAATCGCAGTTACAAGTCAGATCTTGTAACCATCGATGCTAATAATCATGTTGGCTTTGAAGTTTTTGAAAACGAAATTATTGCGTTCTATTTCACCGACCATTATCATTTTGAGGATTATACTTCAGAACTTCAAGATGGAGAAGAAAATTATATCGAACGTACAAAACACTTTTTGAAAGAGTTGTTCAAATATAAAATTCGGTATGTTGAATATTACAAGGGCAAGACCTTATCTTCTGAAAAATACTTTGTAATGTATCACGACGGAAGAGAAGATAAATGTATCGGCAACACTTGGTACGGTCTTTCGAAATTCATTAACCCCTTTGGTAAAAAATCCATTCACTCAACAACGTGGCAGTTTGATAAATCCAAGGGTGTTTTCACCACACGACAGCCAAAAAGTGCAGACCCAAATGCCGTTGAAGTGATTGACATTAACGAAGATTGTTATATTGAGATTTTCAAAAATCATAATGCTTACACTTATGACATTATGGAAATAGATTTTGACGACTATTTTGGCATGTACTATTGGGCACCAGCTATTAATATCATCCCAAGCGGATTGTATGACACTAAAGAGAATGCAATCCTTTCCGCAATGGAAGCGTAAAAGTGTCGAGAAAATTTGTGTTGATTGCGACTCCTTGAAGGTTTTATCCTTCAAGGATTTTTCTCTTTTTTTGTTGTAAAAGTGTTAGTGTAACCCCAAAAAACATTTGTAAGTACAAATGCGATGCTGGTTCTAACTGATAAGCATAAGAAAAACCTCGATGAATTACTTCGAGGTTTTTTATCCTTATGACATGCAGCCGTTGGTGTGGTTTTTCTTTTCTTGCACACAAAAATCTGCTTAATGATAGGTGGCAAAAAGGATATTACTTTTGGGGTACATATCCTTTACACCTGACTACTTTTTATTTAGTTTATCTAATGCTTTTTTCTTTGCCATAAAGTTTACGCTCAAGATTATTACAAAAACAATAAAAGCAATTCCTATAACACCGAATATTAATATTCTTGTGAATTCTTTCATTGTTAATCCCATAAAGCCACGGACATCTGTTATCTTATACTGTTCGGTTACAGGGACGTAATTCTCAAGCCAATCATTTTCCTCGGTTGAATTATCAGGCAAAATTACATTTTCCGAAATTATTCCGTTTACATTCAGGGCGATTAAATAGCGTTTGCCTTTATTTATATTGCCCATTTTATAATATGCAATTCCCTCTTCGCTAACCATAACGCTATGAATCAAATCAAGGTTATTTCCGCTTGACTTTTCATAAAATGTTGCAGTTTGTCGGGATGCCTTTTTATCTATATATATTTCCAAAGTTACAGGGAAATTGATTTTATCTGCAAAATCCACCCAATAGCACATAACATTGCCAATTATCTTTTTATGCGCATTAGAGATATCTTCATAAACCTCTAAATTATACTCTAAATCGTATTTTTTCTTAAAGGTATATCCCTTAAGGTCAAAACAATTTAAAGACCAGCAGCTGCCGTTAGAAGTGCGAATTTTTAAGATTATATCTTTTCCTGCAAACTTTTCTAAAACTTTGCCATAGATAATTGAATTATTGTTCAAATAAATATTGATAATTATAGGCGCTTTATTTTTTTGGGGAAGCTGTGTTTCAATTGCACCTTGTTCTAAAAGTTGACGGTCCACCTCATTTATTAAGACATCCCAATCATCTTTTTTGCCAATATTTGTGTTTATTTCAATTTTAGCATCCTTGAATTCTTCGCTATAACTAAACTTATCTTTTACATTATGAGTTGTTATAGTGTTTGTTATGATATCCACATCATTATTAACTATAACCTCGGTTTTAGTTAAAGTACCTGTTTTACCTTCGTTTTCAAATTTAATAGATGGTATAGGTTCTGAGGTTTCAGGAGCCTCTTGGACAACATAATCCTTGAAATCGGGGTTATTTTCAACTGCACTTTGGGTGAAAGTTTCTTTGTCTTCCTCATCTTTATGATAAATAGTTACTAATGAATCGCACTGAGCGAAAGCGTTTTTACCTACTGATACGGTTTCTTCGGGCAAGGTTACTGAAACAAGTTCTGTACAACCGTAAAATGTCCACTGGGGGAGTTCTTTAATAGGGGCTTTAATAACCACCGCTACAAGAGAGGAACAATACGCAAACACAGAATCGCCTATTTTAGTAACCGATTCCGGTATTTTAATATAAGATAATGATTCACATCTGTAAAATGCATTATTTCCCAATTCTTTTAATGTTTCGGGAAGAACTATACCGTTAAGTTTGAAGCATCTTGAAAAGGCATATTCACCTATTTTTTCAACATTTGGCATATTAACATTTTCTAAAGAAGAACATCCCGCAAAAGCCATATCCCCAATGGACACAACCTTATTTGAAAGTTCTATAGAAATAAGCGAAGAGCAATCATAAAAAGCCAGTTTACCAATATAGGTTATATCTTTATCAACATTAACAAATCGGATTTCTTTATTATATTTACTCCAAGGTGCCATATCGGTTTCGGTGAAATCAGGCATTTCGCCTTTACCTATGATTTCGAGAGTTCCCGCGGTATATGACCATTTTATTTTATCAACTTTTCCTGAATCCTGGGCGGCCGAAACATTAGTGATAGGATATACAGTAAAAAGAAGAATAAAACAAACCAGCAATACTGAAATGCAACGGGAAATATTAACTTTTTGAACAATATTTTTCATTTCTTCGGTATATCCTTTCTAATAAAATTTTTCCTTTTTAGCTTATTGATTAAACGCCTTTTTGTATTTTTTATCTAAATTCATATAAGCGATAATAAAAAGCCATAACAAGCCGCTTATAATTGCTACTAAGGACCAAATGTTTCCAACACTAAGATCTAAAAACAACTTCTTTCCGGGAATGCGTAAGAAATTTAAAGCGAATCTAAAAACACCATAGCCAACCAAAGCAATTGGATATAACTTATTTTTTGCACGTTTAGTATAGTCAAAATACAAAAGCAATATAGCGATTAAAACTATTGATGATGTTTCAACTATCTGGATAGGGAAATGGACTACTGTGCCATCTTCTAAACACCATAATATTCTGCCTCCACAACATCCAGATAAAATACAATTTGCCTTCATAGCGGCAATCATTACCATAGCAGATGGAGCTATAAAATCCATTGTGTCAATAACAGAAAGCTTGAAAATTTTGAAAAAAAACACAAATAAAATTGGTGGGAACAAAACAGCACCAAAAAGTGAGCTGCTTCCCCATTTTCCATTTTCAATAAAATATAATAAATATGTTGAAAAAATACCGGATAGCGCTAACAACAGCATAATGCATAAGGTTTTAACAAAAGATACATTATATTTGGAACGTCTTGCTGCTAATAACAATAACATTATAGCAAGAGCTGGAATTAAGATAAATATCATTTCATTCCCCTTTTTACATCATTTATCAATCATATACTTTTATTTTGCATTACTACCCCCTAATATAGAGGGCAATAATGCAAATTCATAAATAGTTATCTAGTACAAGTTATATATAAATATTTATCTGTTGGTATATTGAAAGTATATGTATAATCATTACTATCTGTAACTAAAATTTGAGTTGCCTTAGCATTTGTACCAACATAAGCTCTGCTTGATGAAGAAGATACACCAACAGTTGCCTGAGCAATTGATTTTCCAGATGAGTCTGGTGAAAAATTAAATATAACATTACCGGCAGTTCCATTAGAAACAACTGTGATAGATGCAGATTTAAAGTTTGAACCAATATCTGATAATTCAGCAATTACAGAAGATGGTGTGAAACCTTCGCAAACGCCAAAACTCTTAGTAGCTTTATAATAACAAGTTGCTGAACGTCCATCACTAGTGATTGAGTTTGAGAGTTTTTGAGTGTTCTTACCTGAAGCATCAGCAACATCAAATTGTGTTCCTACTGCAGGGTCAGTACCGGTAAACTTAGCGGATGGACTCTTAGAGTAAATTGTAAAGGTTGGTGTTCTTAATTGATTTACTTTAATCGAAACGGTCGATACACTACCTTTGGCATTTTCAACTGTTAACTTCAAATCTCCTGTAGCAACATACTCACCAGCGGTGGTAATGTTTTTATTAGTTGTACTAATAATATACTTGGTTTCATCTGAACCGGTTTGACTGATAGAAGCATAAGTGTTCACTTTAGAAGCTGATTTTGTTAAGCCTTCCCACTCGGTCTGGCTCATAGTATATTCGCCATAAGTATTAGTAACAGTACTGTTAGCAATTTGAACCTTAGCTTGATTGTAAATATAATTGAGTTCAACCGATTTAACAGTTAAGCCATATTTACTTAAAGTTTCGTTTTTTTCACCTGCGGTGATAGATAATTCCAAATCACTCAATTCATAAGTTGTTCCAAATGTTCCTGTTACTTCTCCGCTTGTGATACCAAATACTTTATTTTTATTAAGGTCAGATTCTGAGAAGGATATATTAATACTATTGATAACTTTAACAGTAAAGTTATTATCCTCATCTTCTTCGCTTCTTAAATCATCCGATTCCCAAGCCAACCACTTGAAATAATAGTTATTACCAACCGTATACATTGGTTTTGTATCTGTTTCGATATCCGGTCCGTTTTCTTTTGAACCATCATATAATGTGTTATTTGCGCCACCGTAAATATCGGTTAGGTAAATTCTGTTTAATGACCATGTTCCGCTTTGTTTTCCATCGATAATTGGGAGAACAAAGTTGAAATCTTGTTCAGCGCCATAATCTGTCATAACGCCACGAACATAATAAACTTCGCCTTTTTCATTTTCAAATTCCGCATCAATTGTTGCAGCATTAGCATTTTTCATACGGACAGTAATTGCTGCATCGTTATTAAGCGAAATAGATTCACCAAATCCTGATTTACTTACATATTTAGGTGGATTAGAGGAAATCGCTGTTATAACAGGGGATGTTTGTGCAGTATATAGATAGTTGAGTTCACCCTGAATGTTAATTGAAACATAATGATATTTATAGATACCAGGGTCAGTCAAATTGAATGTTCCTTCATACATCTGACGGTTAGCGTTCCATACCATACTTGCTCCAATACCATTTTCTTCGATGCCTGAACCGTTATTTGAATATTGTAGCCAAACACCTGTTAGGCTTTTAACGGTATCACCTGTATCAGTTTTTATAATCATTGACATTGAAAGCTCGCGTGTTTCACCATTTTCAAGTGCAAAGTTATCGTCACCTGTATAAACACTTGCGTTTAGTCCTAAATATAAATTGATTGAAACATACTGATTTTCTGCAAGACCTGAATACTGATTATCCAACTCAACATATTCCAGCACATATTCACCCGATGTTGTAAAGGTTGCGCCTCCCGTCCACGTGCTTCCTACCGAACGAGTGAAATATACTGTTGTTCGGTTACCTGTTTCTTTATTAACAAATGCGCCTTTAACAGTTTTCGGCATTTTATCAGGGTCATTTGTTGCAAAAGTAAGGTTAACAGTAGTATCGAATGAATTATTTGTTGTCATATAAGTTTTATTATTATCAACACAATAGACATCCGAAATAGCAAAACCTTCTACAGTGAACACAATAGGGTCACCGTTTAGTTCATACATAATTCCATCAAGCATTACTTCACGCAAAACATATTTACCTGCCCAGGCGAATTGATATTCACCGACCCATTTACCTTCGGCATTTTTGGTGAATGTAATTTTATTTTGCCTTATACCCTGAGTGCTGTTAACTTCACGCAAGAAATAAGCCTCAACTTTATTAGGTGTATACCCATCTACAGTAACTGTAATTTTCTTTTTAAGATCTGCTTCAGAAGCAGTATCTATATTAACCTTGGTCTCACCTTCCATTGTGGCAGTAACCCTACATTTTGCTGCCATAAGGTCTGGGTCGTCCATAGCATCCAAATCAGCAGTTGAACCAAACTGGATATTTAATTGACCTTGAATTTCACCTGCTGCGAGAACCTGATCATTTGTAAGTTTTCCGCCATCAAGATAAACTAAGGCTGTTATAAACGTTGGGGTATTGCGCTCTAAAGAGGTAATAACTTGAAGAGGGTTGCCATCAGGACCTTCGATTGTTGTATTAGTAGCGGATAGTTCTAACGGCACAACAACTTTACCTGATTGCTCGAATTTGTTTTTAGTATTTAATTGGGCGGAACCTAAAAAGTTTCCTTCTTGGTCGATAAAAGCAATTCTGAAATGTTCGAGCAACTGTAATGCTTTTTTCTGGTCTTCAGGAGAGCTTGCATAGAAAACATAGCAACTTCCTGCGCCTTGAGTTGTGCTTTCTTTATCTATATTAACACTTTCTGTTGTATCCCATACTCTATTAACACCATTATAGCCAACGATATATTTAACCTTTTCGGTTAATAATGTTGCATACTGACCAACCTGCCCAGATGTACCGATTTTTTCTCCAGGCTGATTGGATTCGCGGTCAAACATATAATAGGAATTATCATTAGTATTAAGATAAGCTACATATTCTTCGTCTTGATAATTTATTACATACAAGTTATAAACGTTGCCATCAATCTTAGCTGTAACGGTTTCTTCTCTTTCTTCGTATTCCGGGCTTCCTTGCAAAATTAAATGAGAATCCGGAGCATTAGTACGAACAAAAAAGTCTAAAGCGAGGCCAAAGGTATCCCCTGCAATAGGGTCTGTTCCTTTGAAGCTGGAATCACCTTCAATAGCGTTTGTATGTTCTGTTGGTAATACAAAAGGTGCCACAGCATCGGTTTTAGCAACACCGGTTGCAGGGCTACCCATAACAGTTATTGAAAGTTCTTTACTTTCTACCAGTGCACCGGTGAATTTATCCATATTCTTTAAAATACCACTTGTAATGGTTATAGATTTTGTGCCACCGCCTGTTAAGGAACCGATATTACTCATAGACAAACTACCTAAAGCGGTTCCGTTTACTTTAGTGCTTTGAACACCAACAATATGGTTAATATAAGTTTCAACCGCAGGAAATGTTGAACCACGAAGATTACGATAAACAACATCATCTCTGCCAACATAGGTTTTTATTACTTCAATATCCGATTGTAAAAGTTCATAATCGCTTCTAAGGGTCCAAAGATAGCTTAACATTTTAGGGCTAACAATTTTTACATTACTGCTATTTTTTTGGGCTAATTTTGCCTCAACTTCAGCTTTAGGTGCTGTTAATAAAAATTCGCCTGTGTATTTATTCTCTGAGGCATATTCCTGACCAGCATTACGCAAAACTGATATATTAAAAATTGCAGCCAATGCATCAGCAGAATCGTGCATATTTTGGGAAAGTTCATCCATTAAATAATAAATAGAATCAACTTCGCCAACGCTTACTTCAATTATTGGCTCTTCGCCACCTAATTTTTCTGATACCTGAGCATTAACATAATCACCCATCAGTCCTACAAGGTCCTGAAGAGCGGGGTTTTTGGCAAGGTCTTTAAGATTTGAAACCGCAGTATTGGTACTGTTTTCAGCAATACGTACTGCTTCTGCAAGAGCAATATTAGAACCTATTTCGCCATATGTAACCGAGGAAACTGTTCGAACTCCATATTTAACCTGGTCAGCACTGAATTGGTCCTGATTCCAATACGCATAAGCAAAATCACTTACCAAGGTCTCAACGCGGCCGTCAGTTCCATATCCGGCACCATATAAAGGTTTATTTAACAAATCATTTTTATTGAGTGATGCTGGACGCAAAACGATATTTTCCATACCATAGGATGGGTCGGCAAGGTTTACAAGGTTTCCCCAAGTTATATTCTTCTGAATTAAGTCTCTGCCACTATCGCCAACACCAGCCTCGCTCGGAGCGGTGATTTCTGTTCCGTTAGCAAGAGCTATTTCTAAATTACCGTTTGCAGTAATGGTGGTGTTCATCCCTTTAATTTCAGGATTAACTGATAAAACCGCCCATGCAAAAGTGGCCGAAACTGACATAACAACAGCGATTATAAGCATTACCAAAGACGCCGATATACGTTCGCGCATATGTGGTAACAGAGACTTATATTTAAGTATCTGTTTTTCAAACTCTCTCATTTTGCACCTCCTGTGGTTATCGATAATCTATATAAAATGTTATAGTTTTTTTGGTTAATAAATAATCTTTATATGTTTGGCTAACAACTAATCTATATGTCCCGGCAACCTGATTGCCTGTTGGAGCAGAAATTATTAATTTGCCGCCCGTTTCGTTTTGAGAAACTGAAACTACAAAGTCTTTACTTGTTTTAACCGACTCAAAATTCCCGTTACTTAATCTTTGAACCTTCCAAATAATTTCCGCTTTATCTGAGCCCTTGGAATTCCACTTATTATCAACCAACTTAGAATCTTCTTTTATTACAAATTTTATAGGATTTGTATGGGATAGAATTGGTTCTTTCCCACTAAGTTTTACTGATAACGCGGCGGTATCGGTTGGGGTTTGAGAGGTTGTTATATAATTAGAAAACGAAGTTCCTGCTGCTAATTTAAATGATGAATCAAAAGATTGAGTTTTCAAATCAATGATTCCGCTTAAATTGTCCTGTGAGCCCTTTGGCAAATACAAAATACTATTTTTAATAAGTTTTATGCCTTGTGTATAACTTTGTGTGTAATAAACCAATCCCGATTCAAATTGATTTAAAATGCTTGAGCCCGGAGAAAGTAATATTCCCTCTGCATTGCTGCAATTAATGGAAAATTGCAACAAATTCTTTGATATAAAATTCGTGTTTTCTTCCAGATAACTAATATTATCATCATTAGAGATAGCATCTGGATTTAAAGTTATTAAATATCTTGAAGAAAGCAAAGCCTTAGAAGAACCTTCAGGAATCCATTCAACATCGAAATATGCAAAACCTATTCTCTGGGTTGGTGAAAAAACAAGAGAAAAAGGAAACTCAAGTTTTTTATCAGCTTCATCTATTTCATATTCATCGATAGAACCTGAAAAACTACCCTCGGGCACAACTGCTATATCCTTGTTCTGTTTAGTTTCGTCATCCCAAGTAAAACGCAATTTTCCCTTAAGCTTAGCTTCACCTTCTAAAATAACTGTATGCGAAAAGGTTTCCGAGTTACCAACTTTCCATACTCCAAAATCGAAAATTTCCTTTTCTTCGGATAAGGTGGAATTATCTATACTTTCTTTTCCGCAAACTGTGGAATATATTGCGCTTTTATTAAATCTTCCCTGGGTTACACCTATAGAATTGATAGCACAAGCTAACACGGCTATAGCGCTAACAGCTAAATATAGTATCTTTCTTACTATTCGCTTGTTGGCCATAGCAGTTCCTCCTTACTTTTCTTTTGCTACCAAACGTACGAGAGCCTCATCTGCAACTCCTTTTATAGAAAGTTGCATAGTTTTATTCTCAGAAAGTTTCCAATATACTTCTTTATCGTCTTTATAAAATCTAAACTCTGTTCCTTCACCCATTTGGGAATACAACAATTCACCCAAAGAATTGCTACGGGGTTTAGCCTTATATACAGTGCCATCAACAGTTAAAGTTACTTCGGCATCAGGATTAAATTTTTCTGTTGCTGTAAGACGAACATATGCCTTTCTTTCCGAATTATCCTTATCTTCGCCTGAAAGGGTAAAGACAAGGGTTAATTTATCTTCTGAAGCAATCCACCCATCTTCTGAGTTAATATATATCTTTTTTAAAGAATCTATTCCCTTCGTTTCAAAGGTAAGGGTTTTACTGATAGAAGTTTGATATCTTGCATAACTGATTCCGACACAAACAAGTAAGGTGGTTAGTAAAGCGCATAAGCAAATAAAATACATTATATTTTTTCTGCTATTCATACGCTAAACCCCTTCTTATTATTCTTCTTTAACTATATATCGATTACCTTCTTGTTCACAAACATAACCATCTGCTAAAAATTCAGAAACATTGTGACTATAGCTACCGCCTGAAACTAATATAGAATATTTCGGATTATCACTTTCGAACATTAAAATTGCATCGCTATAATAACTTGTTATTTGTGTATCACCGGATATGCTAATGTCACATTGATAATTATATCCCGTTTCAACATACAAACCTGCGCCTGTATCGGAATATCCACTCTTTCCTAAGGCAGGAGTTTGTATCATGGATTCTGTTCCCTCTTCGTTAGACGCGGTTATTTTTGTGTTGATAATATCAACTTTTCCGCCTTTAACAGCAAAAGGTGTTAAGCCTTTAACTATGCTATCCTCTACTTTAAGATAACTATCCTTTTGAGGATGGTAAATACCGGTATATTTTGCTTGGAGCAAACAATTTTTAACAATTATGTTTGTTCCCCAATTACCGTTAGAAACGGCAGAACCGTTACCCGTCAACGCATAATATCCATCGCTTATTATTTCGCAATTTTCCATAGTAAGATACGTGTTGCGATTTGTAACCGGTCCATTACCTTTAATAAATACACCTATTTCACTACTATTGATTTTGCAATCTGTCATATTAAAACGAGTGTCCTGATTAGTTGCATCATTATCCGAAATAGTAACGCCCTGTTTAAAGTCGGTAATTGTTAGATTGCTTAAAGCAACATCACCGCCAACGGTGGTAAGGGCGGTTTTAGTTTTTGATTCAACATTTTTGATTTCGCCGTTCAAAAGTGTTAATGAAGAACCTTCATCCGCTGTAAACAAACTACCTTCTACATCGGAAGTAATAGTATTATCTGCCAAATCTATAATTTTTGGTAAGGATACAGGAATATTTATATTGTCTGATAACACAATATCGTTTGATAAAACAACCATATTATGAACATCATCATTTAAAATGCTTTTTAATTCCTGCTCAGAATTAGCAGTTGCAACATTCAATTTTTTCTGCTCGGCAGAAACATTTAAGGTTGTTTTAAAACGCTTTAAAGATTCATCAGTAGAATTGCCAAGACCTGTGTCAACAACATTTTCATATTCTATTTCACTTAAGGTGCAGCAGTATATCCAAACGCCTGTGCCATTATCATCCACAGATACAGGATAAAAAACTTTACCATCATAATCAACAAAATATGATGTTACAACGCCCTCATAACCGTCTTTACCGGTTATATCCTCTATAAAATCCATAGCAGATATTTTGCCATCGATTGTTTCTAACCAACCGTTATTAAAGGTTGCTAAATCGAAATCATATTCTATAGGGCGCAAATATTCGGTGATTTGAGCAGAGGAACTATCTGTAACAGTTCCATAGAAATAATAGCCCAAAACATCATAAACCCATTCCCAAATAAGAGATGCTCCGTTACCATCGTTACCTAATAAAAGTTTTTGCTTTGATAAAACGGTATATGAATAATCTTCGGCGCTGTTTATATAGACACGGTCTGTAGTTTCATTATTGCGTGTTACGGCGTCATCTATATAAAAATACAGTCTCTTTCTCATATCCGCAATATCGTTATAAAGGCTAACTTTACTAACGCTGAAACCAACATTTATAATTCCATCGCTTGAATTATAAACTTCAACAGGAATATCACCTTTTTCGCCTGGAGCAGCATTTGTTAATTGATTTTTTATATCAACATTACCATCCAGACCCCAATCTGACACCTCAAAAACCAAACCTGTTGTTTGAACTATATTGCTATACCACGCGGCAGTCATTGCAAAAAGCATAGTTACAGCAAGAATTACTGCAACTGCTACCAGCAGTCCTTTATAAATTAATCCACGCTTTAAGTTTTCATTAGGTGAGTTATTCTCATTATGCAAAAACTCACCTGTTATAAAACTTTTAACTGTTAAGAATATCTGTTGGAGTTTCAGCTGTTTTAATTTCGCCAGCATCTTCTGCAGGCTCAATTTGGCTTTGTTCAACAAATCCTTCAGCATTCTGCTCCAACTCCTTTCTCACTTCTTCTTTAATTTTATTATATATCTCATTGTATTCTTCTTTTGAAATCAAAGAATTTGTTTCTTTATTAACAGAATTTAACTTCGCTTCGGCATCAGCGATAACCTTTTTCATATTTTTTATTGCATCTCTGAAAATCCAAACCGCAATTAAAATAACCGGAAGTATAATGCAGGCTATAAAGCCAAAATCACTGGTTAAAAAATTTAATATTCTTGCCATGTTGCTTCCATCCCCTGTATGCCAAATTACTCTACCAATTAAATTATCTTGCGAAACATAATCGATATCTGCAGTTAAATTTGCATCACCCTTGGTTTGCAATACCAAATTCCCATTGGGCGTTTTATAAGTGTTAATCACGCGATGGGTTATAATCATTCCTCTGATACTTTGTTCTTCAGAATGAAAACATACAATATCATTAACATCTATTGTTTTTATATCTGTTTTTTTGGAAACCAAAAGTGAGCCAACGGGAATAGCAGGCTCCATACTTCCTGTAACCACACGAAATAAACTTGTTCCTCCAAGGGAGACATATCCCTTGGATAAGCTTTGTAGGGTTAAAAACAAACAACCAGCAATAGAAAATATTAATAAAAGTGTTGTGAAACCGGAAATCAACCTTATCTTTATGCCGGTTTTCATTTTTTCTTGGCTTTTCAATTAAAACCCGCCTTTATATATTTCCAAAAAACCTACTTCAAATTATTCATTGCCACCCGATAATTCCAAACTAAGTAACAAACTGCCCCCTGCAGATAAATTACTGCAATCAACATCCTGCCCCTCTACCCAAACAAACATTCTTATTCTTTGAGGAATATTTTTTTCTAAATCTACTATAACAACATCGTCTGTTGCTTTTGCTGTGTTGAGTTGATTCATAAACTCAGAATCAATCACTCCATCACCGTCAAAAGCTTTGGTTAAAGCATCTGCATTCTTAATAAACTCGCCTTTTTCTATATAGGCGCCACACTGATAACCTAAATATTTAGTATAAAATTTATTTGTTAAGGTTTCAGAATTAGGGAACAATTCTCCCTTTAGGAATGCCTGAAAAATCTGTTCTATTTGAAATTCAGAATTATTTGCAGTTTTCCACTTAGTTCTTTTTTGAACTGTAACATTACGGGTTATATCAACAGGCTGCATTTCGCCGTTAACATTACCCAAAGGCTTTGTTCTCACATAACTACCGTCTTCGCAAACGCGATAGTTCATTCCATCTTTTGAAAGTGTATATGTTTCATTTTGATGATAATCAGCATTTGGCTCATAAATAGAAAACTGTGTTGGATAAAAATTCCAATTTTCGCCTTTTTCCTGATAAATACCTTTTAAAGAACGATACCTGGAATCATACGTTGGGCTTTCAACATATTTATTCATTGAAGCATCTTTCACATCCTGGGTGTTTGCTAAAAAGCCCACCCTTGCGCAAGATGCAAGTAAATCATTACTCATATCAAGTCCAAAACCATCGTCTTTTGAAATCACCTTAGGCAAATTGATGAAGAAACTTCCACCACTTGTATCACCGTCAGAAATTCTTAATTTGCAATCAGTAGGAGATACAACCCAAAAATCCATTAGTGCGTATCCGCCGTGCACAGAATTATCGGCAGGTAATTCTTCAAGATTTGCAAACTGGAGTTTATCATCCAAAATAAAATCTGTTAAGCCCTGATTATTAGCAGTTTCATTATCTTCCGAATCAGAAGGTAAGTACCAATTAATTCCATCTGCGGTGGAAACTAAGGATAATTTGGTTAAATTATTTAAATATTCATAAGATTTTTCTTTTGAAAAATTTAATGTTTCTGAGAATGTTCCCGGATAATGAACTTTTTTTCCGTCTACAACGGTTGCTACATCGGGTGCAATTTTAATAGTGTTACTACCAATCTTAATCTGCATACCCGTGACAGATGGTGTTGTTGACATAGAAAACCAGGCATAAGAAGATGATATAACAACAACTAAAGTTATAATCAAGGATGCACCGATGGTGAATAATTTAATTAAAGACTTATTCATACTATCAACCTTAAAATTGATTTACTCACACACATATACTTTTAAGCGTTTTTAGATGTTCTTTTCTTGCGCATTAATCTGCGCTCAGCTTCAAAGTTCTCTCTATCTGTTTTAAGCTTTGAAATATAATTTTCTCTTACAATCATTTGCTCTTGCACTTCTTCAATAAATCCGCTTAACACAACAACAAATGGTAGCGTTATTTGCTCATCTTGCAAACGCATTTCTTCCATAGCCTTTTTATCGGCTTCAAGTCTCAGGCGCTCTTCCTCTTTTTTAGCAAGTTCCAAACGTTCCTGTTCTTCTTTAATTAGGCGGCGTTGACATTCTGCTCGAGCCAATCTGCGTTTCTCTGCAGCTTCCATTTCTTGAACTGCATCACTATAATCAGATTTTGAGATTTTTTTATTTTTCTCTTTGTTTTCTTCGCGCAAATCTAATTGTATTGGTAATCTACGCTGGAATTTTTCGAGTTCTTTACGATAAAGTGTAGCGTGGCGACGATCTTCGTTTTCTTCAATCAGTCTGAGTACTCTAAGCCTTTCTTCTTCGGCTTCTTTTTCACGTTTTAAACGTTCTTCCTCAGCTTCTTTTTCCTTACGAATTCGCTCCTCTTCTGCTTCTTTTTCCAGACGTATTCTTTCTTCCTCTTCGCGTTTCAGACGTTCTTGCTCTTCGACAAGGCGTCTGCGCTCCTCAGCCTCTTCAAGCATTAGTTGCTCTTTGGTGAGTTGCTCTATTAAAACTTTGCGAATCTCTATATCGGGAAGGTCATAATCCTCTGTTATTTCCTCTATTATCTCACGGATAAATTTAGGTTTTAAGGTGCGTTTACGTTGTTTTGAAGGTACAGGAATACGCCTATCCTCTTCCGCTTCAAGATAACCTTTGAGCACAATATACTGATACATAATATTATGAAAAAGGTCTTGTTGAAACGCTTCGGTTATAGCGGGATTTTGCTCTGTTATCTTTATTGCATAGCCAACATCATCATAAGACTTTAAGAACTCCCATAATTTAACTACTGCTTTATAGTTTGGATTTTTCTTTAAAACATTAGTTTTAGTTATGGCGCCTTTTACCTTAGGCAATTTGGCCATTTGCAAAGCAAAAGGAGTGTTCATAAACATAGTTAACACACGATAAAGCCTTGCAACATTTGAGAGCATATCGCCGCTCTTTTCGTCAATATCTAAAACAGAATCCTTTTCTTTAATATGCATAAACATATCAAAGTGGATAGTTTCACTTGCGCAATCCAAATCAGACTGAAGTTTGATTTTCGCGCCAAACTCATCCCCCATTGCTTCAAATAAAGAATCATATCTTACTCTAACAAAATGGTGGACAGCTTCCAAAACGGTATAAACAAACCTGTTTTCATACAATTCGCTTGAATCATCTCTTAGTTTTTGCATAAGCTTATTTGGCTTAACATCATGGGTTTCTTGATCATATGCAAAAACAAAATTACCGTGTTGCGCCAAATGGCGAACAACATCACTTCCACCCTTTTTGGCATGGGCAACATTAACTATTAATTCCTCTTCTTTTATTATGTTTCGAGGATTGGATATGATATTCTGAAAAAAAGGCAAAGCTTCATCTATTGCATCAATCCATTTTGGGTCGATAATCTTTTCGCATCTGCGATTAGAAAACTGAAACTGATTTTGGGCCTTGTCAATCATATCCATAAAGAACTCATAAAATTCGGTACTTGCTAATGCTCGAATAACGCCACGGGCGTATTTTTGATAAACAGCATCTATTGTGCCATTCTTTTTATTGGCAGCATTGGGTTTCTTTTGCTTTGCTGATTCGGGCATTGCTTTCCCTCCTTTTTATAAATTAATTAGAATTTTTCTTAAGGTCTTCAACATACGCCTTGCAAATCTTCATAACATTTTTACCGAATGTTTTATCAAGGAAAGTGTTAAATCGAGTGAGTTCATCCCTCATAAAACCAAGGCTCAAAGACTCAAATTTTCTTAAAACTTTCTTGGCAATCATAAAATCTATTGCTTCGATTTCGGTGCCGCCACAAGCAATAAGGCAAGGAACGAAATCCCCTAATTGCTTCATAATACGGTTACCGAAAGCCAAGCGGAAATTTTTGATAAGATATTCATTAACTATATCAATTTTATCAAGCATTTCCTGAGAAATATGATATGTTTCTTTAGCTTTATTGAAGATTTTATTTATATCGTCTGTGTTTATACAAATAGGTGGTGTATCTTCACATTCAAAAGATTCTGCACGACTATCCAAATCTATAGGAATTGCTCTATCGTAAACCTTATCGGCAACAGCGAAGGTAGAGTCGTCGTTATTGATAGTTCCAACAAACCATAGGTTATTAGGAATAGAAAGTTTACCGTTATTAATAAGGCAAGGGTCGTTATCCCATGTTGCAGTAACAATATCAATATTCCATTCGCTCTCAAGCGGCATTTCGAGTATTGATAAAATTTCTGCAAAATAATATTCAACACGGGCAATATTCATTTCGTCAAGAATAACGATATGAGGATCACGATAATAATTAGCTTCATAAACTGCTGTTAAGAAATCGGTTTCGGTATAGGTTTTGGTAAACTCATTGAAATATCCATAAAGCTCGGTACGTTCACGCCAAGACGGTTGAACCGAAACAACGGTTGTATCTTTTCCTACAAACTTACCAAAGGCATATGGGAGGGAGGTTTTACCTGTACCTGAAATACCCTGAAGAATAATAATTCTTGAAGTTCCCAAAGAAGCAATAAAGAAACGAATTAAATCAATATCATAATATAGTTTCATTCTCGAAGCTGCGAAGTTTCGGAATCTGTGGCAAAGCTCTTCAAGATTTATATCATTATTATATTGAGGCTGGATATATTCAGTTTTATAATAATTATCGATATTTGTTAATCTGAAGAATCTGCTGGTTGAAGCATCAACACAGGGAGAATTTATAGTATTTCTATTCTTATCTATTTCGATTTCCTGCTCTTGAGATTCCTCATCAGATGCCGGTTCTTCAAATTGCTCAGGAGTAATACCGAGTTCGGCAACCTTAAGAGAAAGAAGCTTATCCTTTTCATAGTTTGCTCTTAAAAGGTCGCGCTGTAATTGCTTTACCTGACGAACGATTTCATCGTGTTTTTTTGCAGGAACTCTGAACCTAAATATCTTTCTGAATATTCTTATAATAGCGAAAATCAAAGCCACGGTTAAGGCAATAAGAATAATGTGTGATATCAACAACAGAATCCAATCAACTGTTCCAAAATTGGGCGAATGAGCCTTAATTAACTTCATTCTCATTGGAAAATTGAAAAGATAATTAAAGAAATTGAAAATGGAAAGCAGAACCTCCCAGATTGACTGGAAGATTCGGCCTATATCCTCATAAAAATATTTAAAGAAATTATCTAACACTATTAACTACCTCAATCGAGATTAGTATCATCCTTATCAGTTTTTGGGGTTTCGGATGAAGAATCATCAGAAGAAGAAAGCATTTCTGCGCGAATCTTTTCTCTTAATTCTGCTTCAAGACGTTCGCGTTCTAAAGTTTTTAGTTCTTCTTCGCGTTGTTTTTGCTCTTCAATAAGGTCTTCTGTGCGGCCGCGTTCCTGCTCGAAACGAATGCGGTTTTTAACATTCTGATATTCAAACAATACTCTGAAGAACTGAATAAGTTGATAAATCAAGAATATAATTACAGGAATAACAACAACGATTAAGAAGCCTGTGCTGGTTTGCAAATAATCAAAAACTTTACCCAAGCCTGGGATTCGGAATGAATATTTACCAACAACTTCTGCTTCGTGAACAGTAAGAGTATCGACAGTTTTGTTGTTATCACCCTTGGTTGCAAATATAAGATATCCGTTAGCATCATAAATTTCAACAATACGGTGAGTATTAAGTACGCGTTCACCATCGATAACAGTCCAATACGTGATGATATCATCTTTCATCAACTTTTCAGGTTCTTTAACTGCGGTATCGATAATTAAATCGCCTGGCAATAATGTATCATACATGGAGTCTGTTTGGATAGAAAATACTCTGAAACCTAAAATGCTTGGCACTCCACTGCCTGAAGTTGAAACATAAGAAACATACGTTGCTAAAATAGCCAATACTATTGCAATAACCAAAATAACATTGATTATTGTGCTAACAACCTTGTTTTTCTTAGTTCCTTTTTCGGTGTTATCCACCTTTTCATCGTTTGCGGGGGGGAATATGGTTTTCTTTTTATCAGTGTTGCTCATAAAACCGCTCCTTTTGATAATCCCTATAAATTTTTATTTTGAAGCAGGAAATTAATCCTATATGCTTCGATTTTTTATAATAATGCCTTTCGGCAAAATATACATTATTCAATAGGCACTAAGCCTGAAACGTTATCGACATCTGCTTCGAACTGAATGTTTGCTAAGATTTGCGCATCTCTACCAACAGCATTCACACAATCTTTATCGTTACCCTCTAACCAAAGGTAAACATCGATTTTAACCATTTCATTTTCGTCAAGCTCGAATAAGGTTACATCTCTTTCGAAAACTCCCGCACGTCTTATAACAACGTCTCTTTCGACAGGGTCGCTTTCCTCCCAAAAAGAAGTTGTTTGGCGGATAAGTCTATCTTCAGGAACAAGAATTTTTTCTGTTAAACCAGAACGATTATTATAATCATCCGTGTTTTCTAAATGTTTATCATAGTTGGGCTCATAAATATACATTTTGGGGTTGGTATTCTCATCTAATTTGGAAATTTTGAAACCGATGCGGGTGGCATACTGTGCGCCTGAGCCTCCATCTATATGAGATATTGAATCGCTATCCCATTTAGGAGTACCTATAAGATATGTACCCGCACTGCCTGTTCCCGAGTTAACTTCAACTGCGGGAGATAGGGAAACATTAACCTTTTGAGATGTTCTGCCATATAATGTAAATTTAACATAATGCCCACTACTGCTATTTGAATGCGTATCGTCGGATAACCTATTGCCTTCATCAATCATTCTGCCATCGGTTCCAAACCTTGCAGTATAGAAGCAATCATCGGTATCCGACCAAGTAACAGGATAAAGGACTGTATCTTCAGAGACCGCGTCGAGAAAATTCAACTGCTGCTCCCATTCTTCCTCGGCTGCATCTTTGGACCAAGCTAATTGCAAACCGGGGCTACTGTTAATGGTCATCTCTATATCGCTGACTTTAGGTGTTTTGCTTATACTTATCCAAGTATACGTTGCAACAATGCATAAAGGGATGAGAATTAAAAGCAATAAAGCAAAGATAATAATCAGCGTTTTCCTTTTTTGCTGACTGTTATTTTGCATTTGTTTATTAAAAGACAAATTATCATCCTTCCTAAAAGCAACGATATAGCGATGAAACAACATCAAACTTTAAATAGTTTGATACTGCACATTAACGCTATACTTATAAAAAACAATTTAATGCAAATGCATTAAAGCAAATAACAATATAACCTCTAACATTTATATTGTGAATTCCCTTTTCCCCAACCGAAATGGTTGGGGAAAAGGATTATGATAATCTTAAAGATTATTTAGTTGTGCCTTTCATCAAATCGTTATTATCCATTGGGTCGAGTTGTGCGCTTGAAGAGAATTGGAGATTGAGCTGACCTTCAAGGCGAGCTGCAACACCAATATCACCATTATCAATGATATCACCATCAAGATAAACAAGAGCAGTTACCTTCTGAACAGTGTTTGCTGAAAGAGCTGTGAGAGCGCAAGATTCATCCATAACGGTTGCTGTATCATCAGTTTTTGCGCCTGTTGTGTTTAACACACCACTAGTAATGTTATAATTTTGAAGCACAAGGTCAAGTTTATAGTTATTACCTGTAACAACACCATTACCTAATGTGGCAACACCTAAAATATCAGCTGCGCCGCCTGCGGCTGCACCTGTTTTATAAAATACAACTTTGATGCCTTTAGCAATTTCATCAATCTTAGCTTTGGTATATTCACCGTTGATAGTAAAGGTCATATTGCTTCCGCTACCCTTGATTGCTTCGTTATCGCTATCTTCATAGATACGATTTGCAGCTGCGGTCTGGAGCTGGAGATATGAATCAGCAGCATTTGTACGGAAGAGAAGGTCTACAGTATAGCCATAAGTATCAGTAATAGCTTTTTCTGTTCCTGTGGCTGCGCCAGGCGCAGTTTTATTTTCAAGAGCCTTATAAATAATTCCTATTTCACCCTTAAGAGGTTCAGATGATGCTGACTGAACGTCAACAGGTCTCTTTAAACCGTCAAGGGTGATGCCTTCTACTACACACTCTGCTACAGCAGGGTCTCTATTTGGGAAAGCAAGGGTTGCATTATAAGAACCTGTCATTTCAGCAATATCTGCAAAGATTCCGCTACCGGCATCAAATGTAAAGGTTAAACCACCATTCATAGCAGCCTGAGTAACCTTATCAAATGCGTTATCCGTACCGCCTGGATTGTTTTTACCATCTTTAATAGCTTGGATTGTTTCGCCACAAATCAAGATGCCATCATAGTTAAGTAGTTTACCAACAACGTTTTTAATTTCGCCCCAGGCATAATCTTCATCGCCTTCGCTAATAGCAGCAGCTAATGCAGCTTTAGCAGCAGTTAAATCAGATGCTATCTGAGCCTGTTTTGTAATAGGATCATTAATTTGAGTTGGTAATGAAGAAATACCGAGTTCACCTTTAATATAAGCAAGAGTTTCACTTAAAGTTTTTGCCTCAAGTGTTGCAGTAGCAAGTTTCCACTGGTCATCAGTAAGACCACTATCCATACTTGCTAAGAAGAGCATCATAGAAGCTTTAATAGATTTTGCAATATCAGCATTAGCATCTTCTAATTTAAGGATAAGAGAATTGAGAGCTTCAACACTTTTTGCATCGATAACAACTTCATTGCCACTATTCTGGTTTGCAATTGCAAGAGCTGCAAGGTCACCTGAATAGTTGTTGATAGCATATTGAGCAGAAGCAACTGCGCTAACTCTATTGCTTTCGATAGCATTTTTATTGTTTCTAACTGCAAACTCACGAGGAGTCATAGAAGATGCGGAACCGATAGCGTTGACACCTGCATAATCAGGAGTATCTTTTGCCATAAAACCAGTAGATGATGCGTCCCATTTACCAAGAAGAGTTTGAGCAACTAATTCCATAATACGGCCATCCGAACCATATTTTGGGAACGAAAGAGGAGAGAATACATTTGCAATAGTTGTTCCTGAAGCGTTAAGACGAGCAGGGTACAAAACAATTCCACTCAAGCCATAATCTGAATGGCTAAGATCGATTAAGTTACCCCAAGTTGTGTTAGCTTCAGTTACATCTTTACCTGCATCTATAGAGTCGCCTTCACCCGAGCCGGGAACAAGACTACCATAAACGGTTTCATATGTACCAAGTGCGATTTCTAAGTTACCGTTTGCACCAACTGTGGTGGTAATTCCTTTAACTTCTGGTGCGGTAGACAATGTAAACCATGCGTATGTTGATGAAATTGTCATAACACAAGCAACTAAAAGCATAGATACTGCTGCCAACAATTTTTTACGAGCTGACTGTATCTCGTTTGAATGTTGTTTATTCATCATTTTTTACCTCACTTTTATTTTTTTTGCGTTTTTTCCCGCCGGAAAATTTATGTTTTTCTGAATATATCGTGTTAGAGCCGACGTATTCAGTTAAAACCAATAATTATTTAGTTTCTAATAATTCGAAATCCATATGCATTCCTACATGACCTCCAATAAGGTCATTAGTGCAATCAGGATCATCGCCCTCCAACCAGATAACAACGGTATATTTATGTACTTCATCTTGTTTTACATTAGTAACACTGTTTTTAGCAACAATGTCTTCTTCTATAAAACCTTGGGGAATTAGCCTATAATATGTACGATTATCTGTTTGGCGGATTATTTCATATTGCTCAGCAGAAAGTCCAGCAGGTATTTCTACATAACCGAAGTGGTTATTATCCTTTGCAGGTATACATTCTGCTTTGCCTGTTTTTTCGTTTAATTTGGCGTATACCTTTGGCACTCCATCTTCAAAAAGCATAACCCAAACGGCCTTGGAAACATTAAGGCTTTCGGAATTTACACAAAGGGAAAAATTATAATCGGCTGTGCCCTCTCCCCTTTTGGCAAGATAAAATGTATGGGCAAAATAGTTGCGGCCATTATGCGAACCATCTATTTCATCAATATCCTCGGGTAAATCTGCTATTGAAATGCAGGGTGCATCCTCAACAGGAGTGCCATATATACGGGCTGTTGGGTTGGCAAAATCGGCAGTATCGCTAAGCTCGAAGCCTTGACTAACAAGGCTATTTGAAAGGTTTATAGTGAAATGACCTCTCATTTCAGTTACAAGCGAAATTCCATAAAGTGCCACAAAGGTTAAAAGCATAGCACCGAGAAGTGCTCCTAAAACGCCTTTGTTCCATAGCCAAAGCCAAAACAATAAGCCCTTGCCTTTATCAAAATAAAGACCCATGCTTGAAGCAGTTAATTCAAACTCGTGTTTTGAATAAATTTTCTGCTTCTTCATTTCACGCCGCAACTCTTTGCGGCCTTTTTTTATTTCAAGAACTTCTGTTTTAGTTAACTCAATACTTGCGCGTTTTTTCTTGAATATTCGGTTCTGCCTATCGTGCTTACGGTAGCTATCCTTACTCATACCGTTTCAACCCGCTCTCTAAGCAATGTATCACGAATGAGGGTATCTTCATCAACTAATTCACCGCTTAGGTGACTGCTGATTGCATAGACATCACATTCAGAAAGCCATTTTAAATGCTGATGCTCAGCACAAGAGGCAAACACTGTTATGTTGCGGTCTTGCAAAGCGCGAATATCAGAAGCATATATAGGCTGAGCACTGGTTTCAGGCGATAATCTGACGTGAGAAAAGCCTAATTCCTTTAGCCTTGCCGGAGAAATTGCTTCGGGATGATATCCATCAATAACAAGTGAAATTCCGTTTCTGAGATAACGCCCTATAATTTCAAGAACGCCTTTATTAGCATTGAGAATTATCTCTTCTGGTATTGTTAATAAAAGACGGGATTTATCAACAGGTTGATTTGCAAAAAGCTCTTCAAAACGTTTTAGATGGCTTTCTTTACCGTAAAATTCGGGAAGCATCTGTAGCATAAGATACTTTAATTTCAACTCGCAATTTTGCATTCTTAAAAGAGTATCTGCCGCTTCATATAGGAAATAGAATGACATATCGGTAGTTAATCCCGTTCTTGCGATACGAGGTCCAACTTCCTCTATTCCAAGCTTTTCTCCGCTGTTTACGGAAAACCAAGGTATTGCTTCATAGGCTTTGATACTTGCTTCAGGCCCTGATGTTAATGCGCGATAAGACAATCCCATAGGGCGCGTTGCTGTTTTCTTAACCAAAGGTATGGTTTTTGGAAGCTTTAAAGTATAATGAATAAATTTATTATATATACTTTGAAGTTTTGAACGCGATTCTTTAAAAACATTGCATAAATCAGGTGAAAAAGCTTTGCCACTTTCAGAAAGAATATTTTCATATGCTTCCCCGAATGGATTTTCAGACTTGATTTCAGCAGATAAATGGTCAAACATTTTTGCAATACCAACTATCTGCGCAATAGGGCTTATTGAACCCTCTGCCCTGCCTTCAGGATAACCTGTTCCGTCAAATCTTTCCATATGCTGCTGACAGCTTTCACGAATCATCAGAGAAGGAATATTTTCAATTGTTTCTCCAAAAGCAGATTTGCGCTTATTGCCCAATGTTTTTTCCTGAAGTTCAGCAACTAATCGACTGCCTTCGGTTGTATATTTCTTATAAAGGGCAATTTCTTCTTCTGTGAAATGCGGTTCAAGTATCTGATATTCCTGAGGAACAAGAGCTTTACCAAGTTGATGATACATACCGCATTTATATGCCAAATCTGCAAATATCGGTTGCATACGCTCTTTAGCTCCTGCTATATCCATAGCAAAGTTCATTTCACAAGCTTTTATAAAAAGAGCCTGTGTATACGCTGCTATGCGAACCGACTGCTGACGCACAACAGGGGCGAGGCCTCTAAAGGCCTCTTCCCAAGTTTCGAAAGTTTTGCGTTTTTCGTTTATATTATTCACGGTATATTTTCCTCAAATAATATTAGTCTTCGCTGATATCGTAATCAACTAAAGGCATATCATCAGAGAATTTGTTTTTCTTCTGAATGAAATAGCGTACAGTTAATGCAATAAATCCAACATTAATTACTGCGCTGATGATGAAGAGAATGAGCCAAAGCTTATGGAGCCAGATATTGCAATATGGGTCCTTTGGTTCAACCTGTACTTCTTTTTCTACTTCAACGATTTCGCCTTTTGCTAACTCTTTAAGTTTAGCATTGTATGCATCAAAAGCTGCAGAAAGATTTTTATAAGCTTGGTTGATTTCTTCTTGATTACCGCTCTTTAATGCGTCTTTTGCGGCTTTTAAAGCTTCAAGAAGTGCTTCCCTTGCTTCTAAAACATCATCATTTTTCATAGCTTCGCTAATTTCATCAACTAATTTTTCTAATGATTTGTTATCAATTCTAACTAATGAAGAAATAGCATCTTTAAGTGCACTCGCAGCAGCATCAATCTCACCCTGATTGTCGGAGTTTAATGCAGCGTTGGCTGCATCCAAAGCGCTCTGAAGTTTGCTCCAAGAAGCTGCAGTGTAATCATCCTTCTTCAAAGTATTAGCAATATCAATCTGTTTGTTAAGCTCTGCTAAATCAACCTTTGAGGTTGTGGTGTTTTTAGAGGAGGAAGGAACAACAGCTACAGACGATGTTGCCGGTTTCTTAGAAGATGTTGAAGATGGCTTCTTAGAAGAAGTAGATGGCTTCTTAGAAGATGTTGAAGACGGTTTCTTAGAAGATGTAGAAGATGGCTTTGATGAAACCGTTGGTTTAGATGAAGATGGCTTCGATGAATCCGAAGGTTTAGAAGATGAAGGGCTTGATGAAACTGTTTTTTCAATAACTTCAACAGTTATTGTTTTAACAAGACCTTCAGGTCCTTCACCATATTCATTATCACCACGTAAATATGTGAATGTTACCACACATTTATCGCCAACTTTAGCATCTGATTTTATAGTTGCTTTAAGGGTTACCTCAATGCTTGTTTTTACTGTGCCGAAGTAAAAGTATCTCGACTCACTAATATTGCCACTTGGTGTAATAGAGGGAGTCAAAGATGAAAACAATTCACGGTTACTATATGCAATTTGGCCATCAGAACCGTAGATGTTATCAAGTGAAAATTTAATATTTACTGTCTCGCCTGCTGCTTTTTTTACTGTTTGGGAGTCAGGTGTAGCAGCATTTGCTACTACACCGAAACTCATAAAACTTAAAAGTGTTGCAATAACGAGAAACGATGAAAATACTTTTTTAAAAATATTCATTGGTGTTTTCTCCTATTATTAACGATTATTTTGTCTGAGAAACGTATTCGTTTTCAGGCCACAATACATACTTGTTTGCAATAACAACTGCATCGCGAGAATTTAGCTTGCCATCGAAATTAACATCCGCCGCAGTAAGTGCAAGTTCGTTTAATGTTATTTGATCCATAAATGCAAAGCTAATAAGAACTGTATCACGGGAGTTTGCTTTACCATCGCAGTTAACATCACCAACGATAATTACATTATATGTAACGCTGGTTTCAACTCCATCTTTGTTCTTTGCCCATACAACAACTGTATCACCTGTGCAAACAAGATCACTATCTGCACGTTTTGTTTGACCGTTGTAATTATAAACGCTGATTTTGCTTTCAACTGCATTATCAATCGGGAAGTTTACTTTAACAAATTCAGCGGCTGTGAATCCGTCTGGGTTTACATCAAGGAAAATCTGTTTCTTTGTTGCATCTACTTTAGCACCGCGGATTGTACCGTTTGCTTCAATTCTTGGTGCCGGAATGTTAATATAAGGTAATTTTGCAATTACTTGTTGTGGAACAAGAATTTCGTTACATACAGAACAACGAGAACCTTCGGTAAGACCGGTTTCTGTTACTGTTGCATCTTTTCCTGGAATAACCTCTGGAGTGTGACCCTTTGGAGCAAGTGGAGTCTGAGGTTCAAATACTTCATTACATACTTCACAATAAGAACTTGCGGTATAACCCACTTCTGTACAGGTAGGCTCTTTGCCTTCAACATTAACGATTTTGTGTCCTTCAGAAATAATAACCTGAGGAGCAACGTGAACGTGGCCACAGACTGAGCAATATGCGCTTTCTGTATAACCGTTTTCGGTACAAGTTGCAGGTTTGCCCGGAACAATTGTTACATTGTGTCCGTTTGGTAATACAACTGATCCTGCTTTTACTATTTCACCACAAACTGAACATTTAGTTCCGCCGCTTACGCCAGGCTCAGTACAGGTTGGGTCTTTATCGTAAGCCTCTTCGATATGGTGAGCAGGGATTACTTCCTGTTTCTGGAATACGGTTCCGCAAGCGGTACAATGTAAGCCATCTGTTAAACCGTCTTCGGTACAGGTTGCAGCTTTACCAGGGATAACTTCTGTTGTTCCAACGTGGTTAGTTGCATCCTTATAATCGTTTACATAGCTGTCACCGCAGTTTTCACAAGTGTAAACTGTGAATCCTTCTTCAAAACAAGTTGGATCGGTAACAACAGCATTATATTTATGCTCTAATGCAGGTAATTCAGTAGGTTCTTTACCATCTTGATATTTATGACACTGTTTACACCATACACCTTCTGTGTTACCGGTTTTTCCACAGCTTGGTTCAACTGCAGGGATAACTTCCCATTCATGCTGATCGCCTTTTAGGCTGAATACGAACCATTCGCCATCTTTGGTGAAATCAACTTTTGAACAGAAGATTGAAGCATCATTTGTAACGCAAGCAGAAATATCCATATCGGTTTTTAATACTGTTTTGCTATTAGCAAACCAGAATTTATTACCATTGAACTTAATATTTTCTGCACCTGCGATTGCAAATGAAGCTGCAGGAAGTGTTACATTTTTAGAAAGCTCAACTGCATCATTTACATAGATTGTGCAGCCTTCTTTGATATTGTCTAATGCTGTTAAGAAATCATCAGTATTAAGGTAGATAATACCATTCTTATCTTTAACTGTAATTGCTTTTTCTTCAGAGAAGATTTTAAGTGCAACCTGAACATATGTATCGTCACTCTTTGCGATGCGATATGCATATGTGTTGAATTCGCCACTAACTTTAAGACCACCTAAAGTTTTATCGTTACCGTTTATCTTAGCATATTCAATAAGAGTTCCGGCAACTTTACGAGCGATTGTGTAATGTGCTTCTGTTTGGATTGCAGTATCTGAAGATAATCCAAGAGTTGAAAGGATACTTGCAAAACTCTTTGATTTGGTATTCTTCAATGCAGACACAAGCTCTGCGATTGACATTGAATCAATAACCTTCATAAGAGGTTTTGTTGAATTAGAAAGCTGATATGCTTTGATTGCGTTAACGATTTCTGTTCTCTCGGCACCGGAAGCATCGTATGCGAGCATTGCAGCGATAATAACAGGATAATCAACGCTTGTTGAGAGATCGAATTCTACATCAACTTCTAATGAGCCTTCCATACTGAAGCCTTTATCATCATAAGTAATGTCATTGATATCAACTTCAAGTTTATCAAAGTTAGTAATCTTATCTAATTCACGAAGAATAGCGCTCATTTTATCTTTCTGACCAGCATCAACTTCATCAGATACGAAAACGCTTATTCTATATAATTTCTTGTCATCAGAAGATGTTAGATTAAAGGAGAAGAAATCGCCATCTTCTTCATATTGCATATAAGGATTGAATGCTGACTGCTGAATTGTATAACTGATAAGTGCTTCTTCGTTATCAATAGCATCTGCTAAAGAAGCGAAATCTGTTACATCAGCCATAAACTGAGTTGCAAAAGCAGATGAACCCTTAGAATCAATACATTCAATCATCTTGCCGATTAAAACAGAAAGATTATTTAAAGATTCTGTTATATTAAGAAGCTTTGTTTCATAAATTCCGTTATCGTCTACTCTAAGTTCAGAGCAAGCATAGAAATTCATAATGATTTTTGAGATAAGGTCGGTTGCCATTACCTTAGCTGCAGATTTATCAAGAGATGCATAATCTGTTCCAAGATAAATATCAATATTATTATTTTCTTCAACAATATTGAAGCAACCATTTGAAACTATACCATTTTCGAGGTAATAGCCGTTTTCAAGATATTTGGAAATATCTGTTAAGAATTTACCGGCTGCGATTTTATAAGAACCACCAGCAACTTTAAGGTCACCAATAACGCTACCGCATTTTTTGGTGTCGAGTGTGCTATCAACGATAACTGCTCTTCCCTTTGCTGTAAGGTCGCCTATTATGCTATAACCATTAAGATTAAGAGTTACATTATTATTAAATACGATATCTCCACGAACATCGGATAATAATACAACAACTGCTCCATCTTTAGCATTGCTAATAGCACTTGCGGCATTGCGAGCCATATAATATTTATTTGTAATTCCTTCGCCGCGAATATCAAGAACTAATGCTTCATATTCTGTTTCGCGGTTTTTGAGTTTGAATGTGATTGGAAGGCTTAAGCCTGTTTCAACCTCAGCAATCATATCTTTATAATCTGCTAAAGCTACTTTGTTATTGAAAAGCATATCGAGAGCATCATAGGTTAATACGCCTGAATAAAGAGCTCCTTCGGAACTGCCTGTTGCAGATGTATTATCAAAGAGATTGTCGATAGAATCATAGACAAACTCAACTAAAGCTCTGTTTGCTTCAAAATCAAATCCATCAATCGAATCATAGAAGCCTGTTTGCTTGATTGTGTTGATAAAGGTATCAAAATCAGTGTTCTCGTCTTCAAACATTGGTTTGATTAAACCTGTTATGTATTCAAGAACTGCATCAAGTTCATAAGATTGAATTGTGCTGAAATCAACTTCACCTGTTATCAATAAAGCAGCCATAATATATGCATAAGCACTATCCGGAGCATTTAACATTAAGTTAACAGCGCCATCTTTGCAGCTTATATTCATATAAGGTATAATCTGCTGTGCGCCTTTCTTAACCTTTTTAAGCTGGTCAGCTTGGGTATCAAAATCTTGATATGTTACATAGAAAGGAGCGCTTGTTGCGTTGTTGATATTAACGCCGAACTGCATGGTTGACTCCATAAGTTTACCACCAAGAGCGTTAACATCGTTAATAATATTACCATTCTGCAGAACAATAGTATTATTATTTGCACCTACTGCACTTACATCGCCGAGTGAAAGTTCTTTAATGTTACCATTATCATCGATAATCTCGGTGAGGGTATCAAGGCCGATACCACCATTAACGAGCATATTGATAATAGTCTGAACATAAAGTTTTAATTCATTATCACTATTGAGGCCAAAGAGAGGACTTCCGTTTATACCTACATAAGAAAGGTCTTGGATAAGAGCCATCATTTCTGAAGCAAGTGAAGCCGGGTTAAGTTCGCTATATTTGCTTGTTACACGCATTACAACAGAAAGATTGCCTTCTTTATCCTCTAATGGAATAAGTGCTAATGCAAGTTTATTATCAAATGTGAAGCCTGCGTTACTAAATGCGTTATTGAAGTTAGAGATAAATTTAAGGAAATTATCTTTATTAACGTCAATTAATTTGCGGGTGATAACAAGTTCACGATTGCTACCAAAAAGTTCATCTAATGCTTCGATAGATGTTGCAAGAGCAAAGTTCTCAACAGCACCTGAATATACTTCTACATTGGAAGAACCAATTGTGTATACATATTTATGTCCTGCGCTTCCTGTTCCCGGAAGAGTGATTGTATAGGCATCTAATGCATAGAGTATCTGGTCAGCCTCACCATCAATCTTAACAGTATATGTCATAGGACGAAGTGACGAGGTAAAGGTTTTTGTATCTGCTGTTAATTTTACGTCTTCGGTTGGAAGGGTTTTATTAACAACATAATATTTACTGTTTGGAATCTGAGCAAGAAGCTCGTTATACATATCTTCGAATTCTTGCACAGAAATAATTGAACCTTGCTGACGGAAGTTTTCTTTCTTATAGGTTTTAACAACACTATCATTTTTGTTTAAAACCTGAATTTCAACACCGAAAGCTGTTTGGCCGGGAGCAACTGCTGAAAGAACTTCTTCCATAGTAATTGTTCCGTTAATGCCGTTGTGTGCAGAGGTTGTTCCTGCTTTTGCAACTGCAGCCAACATATTATCAATGTATGAGCTGTTTGTATCAATAAGTGCATTTACAGGTTTAAGGTCTACAGATTTGAGTTGAGCAAGAACGCTATCAACTTTTGCTACTGCACCTGCTGCATATTCAGAAGCAGCTTCACGGATTTTTGCATCATTCCAAACGATTGGAAGATAGGTGTTAACCAAATCGATTTGTTTTTGAATATTGGAAGCATTTTCGCCTTTATAATAATAAGCAATGCCACCATTCTCACTCTTATACTGAGTTAAATATTCATATAGATATGTCTTTTCTGTTGCTGGGTCTAAACACTGTTCTGTAAGAAGATTTATAGCATTTTTTGCTTCATTGGACATATCTTTAACAACTGTGCCAAGTGTTCCAAGAATTGTTTTGTTAACCTGGCCAAGATTCTCATAGAAATTATTGTTGTTGCAAAGAGAATCAAGAGTTGCTTTCTGTGCTGCTGTATCATTAACAAGATCGTCAGCAATATTCACAAGATTTGATACGGTTGTTGCATCAACACCTTCAATAGAAAGTTGGTAAACAACCTGAACACTTGAGAACATTTCGTTGCAAACGAACTCGCCTTCATAAGCATTGTTGTTCTTAGTGAGGGCAATTTCATCGCCATTTCCGTTTGTTAAAACAGGATATGCTTTAACAGGTACCCACTCAGCATCACTGTCTATAAATCCTGCGCTCATTGTTTGAGCAACAAGTTTATAACCATCGTCGGTTGCTGTAACTTGGGTTAATTTATCATTGCTATCAGGGGTACGGAAGAAAATTGTATCAACCAAGAAAGCATTGGAATTAAGAACATCTTTTTCTTTCTGGCTGAGAGCCTCGCCCGGTACCTTACTATCTGCAATAACTTCAGCTAATGTTTTAGAAGAAATAGCTTTTCCTTCAGAACGACTAACTTCTATATCTTCTACTACACGGATAATGGTATTCTCACGATGAGCAACACCGTTTATCTCATAATCATAAGATTTAGTTGTTTCTGTAGGACGTGGCAAACGCCAGTTGTATCCATAAGGAACTTCGGTAATCTTATTGCCGTCTTCTTTATATGTTTCGTTGATTTTTAATGTTTTTGGGCTATATGTAATGGTATAGCTAATATCATCGGTTAAAGCGCCCAATTCATTAATTGTTTCCCCGTTCTTATCTTGAATAGATATAACACGGTTATAATTATCTGAGCCAATATTATAGTATGCATCCCACTGCTGAAGTGCAGAGTTTTCTACGCCTGATGCAGTGATTGCAGCAATTATATCATCAGCAGAAGTATCCTTATCCATTGGGAAAGATGTGTTTACAACTGCTAAACTAACTGTTGAAGATGTGTTTACAGATGATTTTGCAATAACATTTGCTTTTACGTCAACATGAACTACGTATTGGTCAACCATTGCTGTGATGACAGTTTCACTTGCAAGTAGTTTATCTTTAATATCCAAATCGCTGTGTTTTTCAACTAATGGATTATCGTTAATATCAAGTGCAGCCTTAACAGCAACATCAAGAGCTTTATACTCTTCTGCTGTTATATCGTCTTTTACAAGTTTTTTACCGATATATTCCCATTGCTGTCTGCTGAAGGTACGAACAGCACTTGCAGCATTACCGATATTTTTAACGACTTCATTTACCATTTCTGCTTTTTCATTGATGCCTGTTTTCATGCCATCTAATTCTGTTTTCTTTGCAGAAATCTCAGCAGCTTTGCTATCACCAAGCTCATAACCCTCGCGGATTTTTGCTTCTAAAGCATTAAGAGCATTGATACCGGTTGTGCGTACTTCGTTTGCATTGTTGCGATATTCAGCCGCCAAATTGCGATAATATTCAGCCATTGAAGGATTGCTTTCAAATTTCACTGCTGCATCATCATAATACTTAGCTAACGCATCTAAAGATTTAGCATTTTCTTCAAATATTTCGCGTTGGTTCTGAATCTCATTGTAAATAGCATTATCTTCGCGTGTTTTGCCACAGAGACTGCTAATATCAATATCGTATTCATCTTTTGCTTTTTTAACAGCAGCATCGATACCTTCCTGAACACCTGCTTCAACGGTTGAGTTGATTTCAGCAACAATTTCATCAATCTTTACTTTTGCGCCTTCAATTGTTCCATCGAGAGTTTCAGGTTCATCACTAGCAATGTTTTTAAGTTGTTCTGCAACGCTGGTTAAATCAGCTTTTTCTGCATTGATGGTTGCAAGCTGAGTATAGAACCATTCAATGTTAGCTTTGAATGTAGCACCATGTTCCATCATGAACTGAACTTTGCTACCATTTGGCTTATTATATTCAGCCAAATCTTTTGCAAGAGATAACTGACCGCCATTTTCAGATTTATCGTAATCTGCAATTATGTTGCCGATAGCTTCTTTACATTTGCCTTCTGGTAAAGCAACTGTTAAAGAATAAACCGTTTCGCCTTCATAAACAGCATCATATGTTATGCCGTTATACAAAGCGCGTAATTCATCCATTTTATCTTGGATTGCATCAACAGCCAAGGTAAGTGAGTTAGCAGCTATATCAGTCATAGAATAGCCATCAGCCAAGAAGTAAGGAGCGTCGAGAAGTAATTTCTGTAAATCCTCTTCAACGGGGATATACAAAGAATATGTAACCTCAACACGATAGGAGTTTGCAGGTTTTGTGAATCTGCCAACATATTCCTCTCCTACTTTTGAAATGCTAACCTTAATATCTGTGCCTGCAGAACCATCAGCGTTTGTGTATTTAACAACCGCTGTTGTTGGCTCCCACACAAAGCCATCTGCCTCGTAAGCCTTGGCAGTAACTGTTTGGGTGTCTGCATCTACCGAAACAAGACCTTCGGTATCGTTAGTTGGAACCTCAACACTATAGGATTCTCCAACCAAACCTGTGCAGGCCAAAATTGCCTTTTCGTAATTGTTAACATCATAGTTGTTAGCTATGAGTTCGCCTGTTGTTCCATTCCACTTATTGTCGGTGTTTTGTGCAACCGGATTATTATCCTGTGTTGGTGCAACAGCGAGCACTGTGCTGAAGCTTGTAAACATCATCAGCACTGACAATAAAAGTGCAATAGACTTTTTGAAGATTGTTTTACCCTTTTTCACTGTCATCTTCAACCTTTCTTTCTTAATATTTGCCGCGTTTTTGCTTTTTAAACCTAAAGAAAACCCGCATTTTGATGCTGAATTATTCCCAAAATATCAAAAAAATTTGATATTTTTTTAAGAGTACATTATGCGACAATTGTACATAATGATTATATCACACAAATATGTATTATGCAAGTGATTTTTATTATAATAATTTACCAAACATTACGTGTAACTTGTTGTTTTTTGTGCAAAATTATTATGCAACCCCTCCGCCATAATTTTATTATCGACGGTGAACCTAAAATAACTTATTACTCATAAACTTCTATTAAAAAGCTTACGGGACGAAATCCATCGTTGCAAGAAACCATTGCGGATTTTGGATTCTTCATCCAACCGTCATAGAAATTTCCACCTCCGTTGCTTAAGGTGGTTACAAAAGGTGCTACGGTTTCCCAAGCACTATTGCAAAATCCATCTGGTTTTTGTGAGCCTTCACATATAAAAACTTGACCCTCCTTTAAATCGCAAGCGTGTTCAATTGGGTTTTCATATTTCTCAATTAAATCGTCGTACCTTGCTTTTCTAATAACGGTTATTTTAATCTTCTTCATATCCTACACTCCAAATGTCTTCTCTCTTATTCCATCAAAAAAAGCTGTCTTAGTAGCGATAAGCAATACCAAGACAGCTTTCAAATTGGTAAATTACTATTTAAAAAGCTCTAAAATCTCTTCTTTTTGGCGGTAGCCAATGGCTTGGTTTACCACCTCGCCGCCCTTTACAACAATAAGTGTTGGGATACTTTGTATGCCAAACACCTGTGCAAGCTTTGGCTGTTCATCAACGTTTACCTTGCAAACTTTAATTGCATCGGTTTCCTCTGCTATTTCGTCTACTATAGGGCTTAGCATCATACAAGGTCCGCACCAGGTAGCCCAAAAATCGAGTAGCACAGGTTTTGTGCTTTCTAAAACCTCTGCTTCGAAGTCCTGCTCGGTAATATTTGTTATAGCCATAGTTTTTACCTCCGCTAATCTTTAGATTTATAGTAAAGCATACAATGGCAGTAGCCCTCGAAATCAGGGTCTGCCATTTGCTTTTTAAATTCGTCGCAAATACACTTATATTCTTCGGTACGTTCTACTCTGCAAGGACAGTATCCACCCTTTGCCTTTAAGCCCTCGCGAATTTTTTTAACAACTTCCTTATTATCGTTTAAACGAACTGCCACAAAATCACCGTCTTTCATCTAAGGGTATATATTCTACCTCGTTTTTAACGTTTATATACGCAGGACGAATAATTTTACCGTTGTTTTGCAGTTCTTCTATACGGTGAGCGCTCCACCCTGCTATTCTTGAAACAGCGAAAAGCGGTGTAAACAGTTCGTACGGAAGCCCTAACATTTTATACACAAGCCCCGAATAGAAATCGACGTTGGGGCTAACACCTTTGTACATCTTGCGCTTTTCGGCTATCAGCTCGGGAGCGAGTTTGGCTACGGTTTCGTAAAGCTCGAACTCCTTTTCCATTCCCTTTTCTTGCGACAGATTTTTAGCCGATTCACGCAATATATCAGAACGAGGGTCTGATATCGAATAAACCGCGTGACCCATTCCGTAAATAAGACCTAAGCGGTCGAAAGCCTGTTTATCCAAAAGCTTTGCTAAATAGTCCTTTATAGCGCCCTTATCCGACACATCTATTGATGCCTTCATATCGTCGAACATTTTTACAACCTTTATGTTTGCACCGCCGTGGCGCGGACCCTTTAGGGAGCCCAAGGCGGCTGAAATAGCGGCATAGGTATCTGTACCCGACGAGGATACAACGTGGGTTGTAAAGGTAGAATTATTACCACCACCGTGCTCAGCGTGAAGTATAAGAGCCAAATCTAAAAGCTTTGCCTCAAGCGGTGTAAACTCGCCGTTTTCACGCAGGATATAAAGCATATTTTCGGCAGTGCTATACTCGGGCTTCGGGAAATGAATATATAGACTTTCACTATTATAATAATGCCTGAAAGAGTGATATGCGTAAACCGATAATAACGGAAACTGCGCTATTAACTGCAAGCATTGACGGAGTACGTTTTCGGTTGATGTATCGTCAGGGTTTTCGTCGTAGGTGTAAAGTGCAAGCACGCAGCGGGAAAGCATATTCATCATATCTTTACCGGGTGCTTTTAGTATCATGTCCCTTACAAACGAGGGTGGCAAGGAACGGTAGCGGGATAACTGTGCGCTGAAATTCTGCAGTTCGGTTTTGTTTGGAAGCTGTGAAAAAAGCAACAGATATACCGCTTCTTCAAAGCCGTGGTGATCACTGTTTAAAAAGCCCTTAACAAAATTGCGAACATTTACACCGCGGTAATAAAGCTGACCCTCGCAAGGAATTGGATTGCCGTTTTTATCAACATCCTTTGCCTTTATGTGTGACACTTCGGTAAGTCCCGCAACAACACCGTTGCCGTTAAGGTCGCGAAGTCCACGCTTTACATCGTGCTGTAAATACATATCGCTGATTATACCGTTGCTTTTATCAGAGAGTGCCGCAAGTTTTCTGATATATGGTGTTATTTCGGAATAATTTATCATTTACCTGCACCTTCTTTTATTATCGTTATAAATCGTACTTTATTATATCCTCTAAGGTTTCGCGCCTTACAGCAACGTAATCCTTACCGTCCTTAATCATAACAACGGGCGGACGAGGTACCCTATTATAGTTTGATGCCATTGAATAATTGTATGCGCCCGTGCAAAGAACTGCTATAAGGTCGTTACGCTGGGGTTTATAAAGCATTATACCCTCTTGTATAAGGTCGCCGCTTTCACAACAGCGACCCGCAACAGTGCACTCGAAATCGGGTGTTTTGTCGGCGTGATTAGCCACAACTATAGTGTAATCGGCGCCGTAAAGGGTGTAGCGCGGATTGTCGGTCATACCGCCATCTACACTAACAAAGCTTTTATAACCGGGTATTGTTTTAACGCTGCCCACGTTATAAAGGGTTAAGCCCGCTGCGGCAACGATACTACGCCCCGGCTCTAAAATAATTGCAGGTGGTGTAACATTAAGCTTTTTGCAAAGACTATCTATCTCACCGCCTAAACCCTTTATACACTCGGCATAATCGACGGTGGGGTCACTTTCAATATACCTTACACCAAAGCCGCCGCCAAGGTCTAAAATCTCAACTGTTTTGCCACTTTTTTCGGTGTACTCGCTAATAAATTTTAGCATTATCTCGGCAGCATCACTAAACGGTGTATACTCGAAGCATTGCGAACCGATATGACAATGAAAGCCTTTTACATATATATTTGGCAGTGTTGCGGCATAAAGGCAAGCCTCTATTGCCTGACCTGTTTCTATGCCAATACCAAACTTACAGTCGATTTTACCGGTTGATATTTTTTCTTGGGTATGTGGGTCTATACCCGGACTTAAGCGCATAAGCACATTCTGAGTGCGGTTAAGCCTTGCCGCAATTCTTTGTACCGCCTCGAGCTCGTCAACGCTGTCAATAACGATGCAACCGACGTCTATGTTCATAGCGTACTCTATATCTGCATCGGTTTTATCGTTGCCGTGGTAGAATATATCTTTTGCGGGAAAATCTGCAGCTATTGCCGTATACAATTCACCGATAGATACAACGTCAACCGTCATACCCTCTTCTTTTGCTATTGTATACATTCTCTTAAAGCTGCAAGCCTTACTGGCATATGATGGGCGCGAGCCTGCCGGCATATATTCCCTCATAGAATTTACATAAGCGCGACAGTTTTCGCGTATGCAATTTTCGTCCATAAGGTAAAGCGGTGTGCCGTATTTGCCCGCAAGGCTACAGGTATCGACACCTGCAAAGGTTAAGTGCCCTGATTCATTTAAGCTCAAATTACTGTGTAGCATAAAAAAGTCCTCTTAAGGTTTATTTAATAAGATTTAAGCCACGCATAATGCTGTACATTTTTTCTGCCTTTTGCTCGTCCATTTCGGTTAAGGGTAAGCGCAAGGTGTTACGGCAATAGCCCATGGCAGCCATAGCGGCTTTAACAGGGATTGGATTAACCTCTGAAAACAGTGCGTCTATAATAGCGTGGTATTTATACTGAAGCTCTGCCGCGCCCTTAATATCTCCTGCAAAGAATTTTTCACAAATCTCGCAGGTTTCTCTTGGCATTATGTTTGAAAGCACCGAAATAGCACCTACGCCGCCTAAGGACATAAGGGGTACTATCTGGTCGTCGTTGCCTGAATATAAATCGAGCTTACCGCTTACATAGGACATAGTTTCAACAATTTTAGAAAGGTTTCCGTTAGCCTCTTTAATGCCTACAATATTACCGTGGTCGGCAAGGGCTTTGTAGGTTTCGGGCTCGATATTAACACCCGTTCTCGATGGAACGTTATAAAGAATTACAGGTGCGTCGCTTTTATCGGCAATTTCGGTAAACATTTTAGTAAGACCCTTTTGGGTTGCCTTGTTGTAATATGGTGTAACTACCAAAACAGCATCGGCACCTGCTTCGCAGGCGCAACGTGTAAGGTCTAAAGCATATCCGGTATCGTTAGAACCCGTGCCTGCAATAACAGGAACTCTGCCTGCTGCACGCTTTGCGGCAAAGGCAATGGCGCTTCTGTGCTCGTCGTCGGTAAGGGTTGAAGCCTCACCTGTAGTACCGCACACAACAAGACCGTTTATGCCTTCTTCTATCTGCCAGTCGATAAGTCTGCCGAACTGGTCGTAATCAATACCGTTATCGTTAAACGGTGTGATAAGAGCAGTTGCTATACCCTTAAAAATTGTCTTTTTCATAAAAACCTCTCCATTTCACATGTGCATAAAATTAACCGCTTTTTTGCAAAGCGGTTGGTTGTATAGATACCTATTCTCCCCATAAGAAAGAGAGATAAGCTTAATGCAACGATAGCGCTTCACAAAAAAATGTGACAGTCCGTAGGGTGTTACCCTACGACCCAGCAATGCAACCCTCAGGCAAGCTACACACTTCGGCGACAGTCCCTTTCCACACCGACGGTTACCTGAACCTTTTGCCGCTGGTACTAATGAATATCGCGCCTCTATCAAAAGCGATTATTCTGTTTTTAATGATTATACTCTGTACTGTTCGAAAAGTCAATACATACTTTTATAATTTAGTAATATTGCACAAGTTTAAAGACTATACACGCCCGATTCTAAACGCACCAAGGTGTAGTCGCCTATCATTATATATTGGTAAACAGGCTCTAAAAACTCTGCATACTGAACAACTGTATAGTCGCGCAAATCAATTCTCCACACAACACCCTTTTCACTGTCACATGCATATAGGTAATTTCCAATGCTGAAAAGCCCCTCAAGCTTGCCGAAGCCCGAATCTTCACCGCCGATATAAAGCTCCTCAATAAAAGTGTCAGGGTCGATTAGTGAAACACGTTTGCCCTCTTTAAAGGTTGCAAATATTCCGCTTTCGGTTAGCACCATATCTTCTGGGCCCTTACCGCAACAGGTAAGCTCACCTTTTTTTAATAAGTTACTTTCGGTATCAAAAACCATATATTCTCCGCTTGGGTAGTACGCAATTCGCCTATCCCCCGAAAGTGCAAGGCTTTTCCAATAAAAAGTATTATTAAGCCGCTGCTCTATTCCCTTATACCCCTGCCCGAACTTTGCAAGAGCATATACGCTACGAGTTACGGGTGAGACCGATTCATTCTCAAAAGAAACAAGGTTATAAGCAACCACTATGCGTTCGCTATCCTCTGCGTCTGCCTTTTTAAAAGCAATGATAAAACCATTTGGTAGCTGTTCTATATTTAAAGCCGTTTCGTCGAATATCCTTTTCACTTAAATCCCCCCCTTATTCTATTAAACCGACCATACAATCGCCCTCAATAGAAATTAACCTTACCTTGCAAATTTTATTTGTAAGATTTAAATTTGTTTTTACACGCACACGGGTATAATTCTCGGTGTAGCCCTCTAACATTCCCTCTGTGCTTTCCTCGAATAAAACATTCTGCTCGGTGCCTAACTGCTGCTCTAAAAAGCTGTGTTGCGCCTCTGCTGCCGCTTTTTGCATTAACTCGCTACGCTGTAGCTTTTCGGCTTTTTGGATATGCCCTTTTAGCTTTGCTGCTGCCGTTCCCTCGCGTTTTGAGTATGCAAAAACGTGGCACCTTGCAAAGCCTATTTCCTTAACAAAAGCCAACGACTCTAAAAACTCTTCCTTAGTTTCTCCAACAAAGCCAACCATAACATCGGTTGTAATGGATGCATTTTTAAAAACCCGCCTTATGCGGCAAACCAAATCGCGATAGAACGCGGTATCGTAATGCCTATTCATACGCTTTAGCGTGGCATCACTTCCCGACTGCAAGGACAAATGGAACTGTGGGCAGAATTTAGAGTTAGCCTTAAGCTTATTTAAAATATCGTCACTTATATGATCGGGCTCGAGTGAGCCTAGACGCACCCTTTTTATGCCGCGTGGTTCTGCCGCTGCGTCTACCGCGTCGCACAAATCACCATCGGTATCCCCACCGTAAGCAGAAAGGTTTATGCCCACAAGCACTATTTCATTATACCCGTTTTCTGAGAGCCTTATAGCCTCTTTTTTTATATCCTCAATACTGCGCGAACGCACCCTGCCACGAGCATACGGAATTGCACAATAAGAGCAAAAGCGGTTGCAACCGTCTTCAATTTTCATATATGCCCTTGTTCGACCCTCAAAGCTTGTAATTGGTGGTGTGCAGTATTCCTCACCTTTATTATGTGGCTGTACCCCGAATACACTATTTCGATTTTTGAAAAATTGCTCTAACAATTCTATTATCAATTTGTGGTCGGTATTACCAAAAACTATATCTGCACCGAGTTTTTTTGCGTCTTCGGGGAAGGCTTGTGCCATACACCCAAAAAGCACTGTTATACAAGCAGGATACAGCTTTTTTATGCGACGGAGTGCCTGTCTATTTTTGCGGTCACTTTCGGCGGTTACTGTGCAGGTATTAAGCAGAAAAACATCGGGGGTGTCACCATCCCCCGCGATTTCGTAACCGTTATTTATTAATATTTCGCGCAGGGCTTGGGTTTCGTACTGATTTACCTTACACCCGTGCGTAGAAAAAGCAACCTTCATATTTAATGCACCTCGGCTTAATTACATTATACATATTAAATAAAAAATAATCAAGGGTAAGAGCCCAAATATTTTGTTATTATACTATTGACATTTAAGTAATTTTAGCCCATAATATACTTGTGCAGTTTTTTAACAATCTTTTTACTGAGAGGATTATTTTAATGGCTAAACCATACATATCATCATCTGTTATAAAGCGTATGCCACGTTATTACCGACATTTAGGCGAGCTTAAAGCCGAAGGCAGAGTGCGTATTTCATCTGTCGAACTTGCAAAACGCTTGGGTTTTACAGCAAGCCAAATAAGGCAAGACCTTAACTGTTTTGGCGGCTTTGGTCAGCAAGGCTACGGCTATAATATAGAGCAGTTGTATTATGAAATCGGTAATATTTTAGGCTTTGACCAGCCAAAAAAAACCGTGCTTATAGGTGCAGGTAATCTTGCAAGAGCAGTTGCGCTTGGTATGAAGTTTGAAACCAAAGGCTACCAACTTATTGGTATATTTGATAAAAAGGAATCTTTAATTGGCGAAACTGTTAAAGGTCAGCCCATTCGCCATATCGATACTTTAGACGATTTCTGCCACGAAAATCTGCCCACTGCCGCAATTCTTTGTATACCCAAAGACCAGGTTAAAGAGGTTGCCGAGCAATTAATTAAGCTTGGTGTTAGGGGCTTTTGGAACTTTAGCCACTACGACCTTAGCCTGCACTATAAGGATGTTGTGGTTGAAAATGTTCATCTTAGCGACACCCTTATGACATTAAGTTATAAAATGACAAACCCCGATTATAACAAGAAATAAGGTTTTTTCACTATATTAAAAACTACTGCCCGAGAGAAGTAATCTTATCTCGGGCAGTTTTGTTGCTAAAAAAAAGCAGCCCGAAAAATTTCGGGCTGCGAATTGTTTTACAAAACCTTAATTAGTTAAGCTCTGCAAAGTATTTGATTGTACGAACCATCTGGCTGGTGTAGCTGTTCTCGTTATCGTACCAAGAAACAACCTGTACCTGATAGGTATCGTCGTCAATTTTAGCAACCATTGTCTGAGTTGCATCGAAGAGTGAACCCTCGGTGATACCGATGATGTCGGAAGAAACAAGTTGCTCCTCGGTGTAGCCGAAGGATGCAGAAGAAGCAGCCTTCATAGCAGCGTTGATGCCCTCTTTGGTAACGTCCTTACCCTTAACAACTGCAACAAGAAGAGTTGTAGAACCGGTAGGAACAGGAACACGCTGAGCAGAACCGATAAGCTTGCCGTTAAGCTCGGGGATAACAAGGCCGATAGCCTTTGCAGCACCAGTAGAGTTAGGAACGATGTTAACTGCAGCAGCACGTGCACGACGAAGGTCGCCCTTTCTGTGAGGACCGTCGAGAACCATCTGGTCGCCAGTGAAAGCGTGAACAGTTGTCATGATACCGCTTTGGATTGGTGCATAATCGTTAAGAGCTTTAGCCATAGGAGCTAAGCAGTTGGTGGTGCAAGATGCAGCAGAGATGATTTTATCGTCTGCAGTAAGGGTGTTCTCGTTTACGCTGTAAACGATTGTGGGAAGGTCGTTACCTGCAGGAGCAGAGATAACAACTTTCTTAGCACCGGCATCGATATGAGCCTGTGACTTCTCTTTAGAGCAGTAGAAACCTGTGCACTCGAGAACTACGTCAACACCGATTTCGCCCCAAGGAAGATCAGCAGCGTTCTTTTCTGCATAAATTTTGATAGTTTTACCGTCAACAGTGATGCTGTCGTCACCTGCAACAACCTCGTGATTGTAGCGGCCCTGTGCAGAGTCGTACTTTAAAAGGTGAGCAAGCATTTTTGCATCGGTAAGGTCGTTGATAGCAACTACCTCGTAGCCTTCTGCACCAAACATTTGTCTGAATGCGAGACGGCCGATACGGCCGAAGCCATTAATAGCAACTTTAACCATGATATAAAACCTCCAAATAAATTTTTACTTTCCTATTTTAACCAATATTTTATGAAAATGCAAGGTTATTATATGATTTTTAAGAAAAATTTTAATATTTTGTCAAAAAACACAAAACATAACGGCTGTTTGCGTAAATATATGTTAAATTTTTAACACTTTATTTTTTATTTCTTTTACCTATAAGGTAAAATACCGCCGAAAGCAATATCAAAATGGCAACAACTATGCCTATAATACCAAACGGCGCCGACGATATTCCCGAAATATTAAAGCCCTCTTCGGTTTGGGTAGAGGCAAAAAGCATTAACGCTAAAAAGGTGGCAGCCGCTATAAGTAGTAATGCCGAAATAGCACTAAATATTCCGCCTGCTTTACCTTCATTATCCACCACTCTGCCAAGCCGCTGAGTTCTGAAATCGACCACGCGTGTAAGGTACCAAATAGCCGCTACCGACACTATTGCTTCAGGCACCATATAAGCGGCATTATAGCTAAGTGAATAGATAAGACCCTCCTCTGAAGGAATAGACACACCTGCCCAAACTGTGCAGCCTGCAATCACGTGCATTATGTATCTTATCACACACACCAAGGTAGCGCCCATTACCGCCTCACTGCTTTGGTTGTTAAGCTTACCCTTAAACACGCCCGCAATACCGATAGAGGTAAACGCTAAAACGTAATCGAGCATTATTATAGCCACAGCCGCAGCAGAGCTTGTAGCATAGGATAGATTGTTTGCACCTAACATCAACTGAATTAAGGCGTACACCAAGCCTGTGATACTGCCCATACCGACACCGTAGCGGTAGGCTATAAGCATTACGGGTACCATTGAGGCGGCGGTTACGCTACCGCCAAATGGCATATTTATTATGGCCACCATACTTAAAACGGTGCCAAGTGCTACCATAACTGCACTTTCACACATCCACATAATTTTTCTGTTTTTCATTAAAACTTACTCCTTCTCGTGTTTTTTAACGACAAAAAATCGCCCTACAAAACACGCAGGGCGATACTTAACTATCAATACTATAGCAAACATCCCTACGCCGGCATTATCCGTATCAGGTTATAGGGTTAGCAATACGCCTCTCAGCCTTTTCTTTAAAAGAAAAAAGCACCCCTTGTTTTTTGACGGGTTTAATTATATCACCTAATAAATTCCCCGTCAAGTGTAAATAAACAAATTTTGGCAATACTAGGGTAGAGCGACAAATCCGAACTCGTTTTACAAAGGACGATTTATTGCTCTATCTTCGTTAAAATACTCGCAAATACACAAAGTATTTGCTGTGTTTTGTGTCTTGATAGAACAAAAATCCTCTCTTTGTAAAATCTTCGACCTTAAAGCGAGAAGATTTTGGATGATTTTCGTTCTATTGGGGCGAAGGAATGCTTTGTGCATTGCGAGACACAATAGGGCGAAAAGTACTAAAATAATCTGCTTTAAGGCGGGTTCGGATTTGTCGCTCTACCCTAAAGCCGAAAGGAGTAATATTTATGAACAGTAATATTAAAGAAATTATCGGTTATGAAATGCTTGACTCACGCGGGAACCCAACGGTTGCGGCAAGGGTTATTTTAGGAAGCGGTGACGAAGGGTTTGCACTTTCCCCCTCGGGTGCATCTACAGGTATGTACGAGGCGCACGAGTTGCGCGACGGCGGTGACCGTTACGGTGGCAGAGGCGTACTGAAGGCGGTGGAAAACATTAACACCGAAATCAGCAACGAGCTTTGTGGACTTGACTGCCTTAATCAGCACCTTGTCGACAAACGCTTAGTTATGCTTGACGGCACCGAGAATAAAAGCAGACTTGGTGCTAATGCAATGCTTGCCGTATCCTTAGCAGTAGCACGCGCGGCGGCAAACTTTTTACGAATTCCGCTTTTTAGATATCTTGGCGGAGCTGCCGCTATTAGAACACCCATACCTATGATGAACGTTTTAAACGGCGGCGCCCACGCGGCTAATAACGTTGATATACAGGAATTTATGATTATGCCGGTTGGTAGCCATAGCTTTGCCGAGGCGCTTAAAATGGGCACCGAAACCTACCACACCTTAGGTAAAATTTTAAAGCGCAGAGGTCTTTTAAGTGGGGTTGGCGACGAGGGTGGCTTTGCGCCGAGTCTACAAAGTGATACAGAAGCGCTCGACCTTTTGGTAGAGGCTATTAATGAGAGTGGCTACACCACAAACGAAATAGGAATAGCCTTGGATATAGCCTCAAGTGAGTGGTATCGCGACGGGGTTTATCACCTGCCAAAGCGCGATATAAACTATTCTACAGACGAAATGATAGAATATTTAGAGGAGCTTACAAACAAGTACCCGATTGTATCGATAGAGGACGGACTTAGCGAAAACGATTACGAGGGTTGGAAGCGCCTTACCGCCACTTTAGGTGACAGGGTTCAGCTTGTGGGAGATGATCTTTTTGTTACAAACACAAAGCGCTTACAAGACGGAATCAACGGTGACTATGCAAACGCTATACTAATTAAGCTTAACCAAATTGGCACACTTTCGGAAACTTTAGAGGTTATAGACGTGGCAAAGCAGAACTGCTATAACACCGTAATCTCGCACCGTTCGGGTGAAACAGAGGATAGCTTTATTGCCGACCTTGCGGTTGCAGTGAATAGCGGACAGATTAAAACGGGTGCGCCCGCGAGAACCGACCGCGTTGCAAAATACAACCGACTTACGCTTATTGAAAGTGAATTAATAAACTAAAACTTTTAAAATACACTTTAAAAAACCCTTTCCTTGTGATATAATCCTGAGGGAAGGGTTTCTTTTATTAGTAGGGGGATTTTTATGTGTAATTTACCAAAGTTTAAAGACGGAGATGTCTTGTGCTTTCTTGGAGACAGCATAATCGCAAGCGGTTTTTGGATGGCAGAGGTCTACCAAGAGCTTAGAAAAAAGCATAAAATTAAATGCTATAACTGTGGTGTTTCGGGTTCCTCTGCATACCACACTATGCCACGACTATATTCGCACTGTTTAATACATAACCCTCATTACGTTGTTATTATGTTTGGCATGAACGATATAAATCGCGAGCTGTATGCCGACAGTTGTAATGACCATAATAAAGAACAGCTAAAATTAGAAGCCATAGCACGTTATAACGAAAGCTACGAGTGGCTTATATCCGAAATTATAAAGCACGGTGCCATACCTATTATGTGCACACCTACCCCGTATGACGACGTTAGCGACCATAATACCAAAAATATGAAATGCCGAAAGGGGCTCCAAGCCTGTATAGAAGGCATAAAGATTTTACAAAAAAAATACGGCGGTTATATTGTAGATTTCTTCGGTGTGATGGCACCTATGTTAAAAGAGGAAAATATTATTTACATTGACAGGGTGCATCCCACCGGACGTGGTTATCACGTAATGGCACAAACCTTTTTGCATCAGCTAAATATTATCGAAAAACCCAAATACGACCTTCCTTTTGAAATGGAGCCCTGGAACCAAGAACGATATAATGCAGAAAAGATTTTTGAGCTTATTAACTTTGTTGAATACGGTATACTTTTTAACGCGAACAAAGAAGGCAAACTAACAGTTGAAGAGAAAAAAGACATTATCAGAAAAATACTTTCTAATACGGAAGATAAAAAAAGTTTCGCTTATAAAGCCTGCACCGCCTATCTTGAGAGAATTGATTTTAAAGAAAAGCTTATGTCCGAGGTTATCCGCTTAACGATATAATTCATTAAAAAAAAGCTTTCGAAGAATTGAATCTTCGAAAGCTTTTTCTTTATTTATCGGTGTTGTAATTATCAAGATAACTTTCCCAATCCTTTTGCGAGTAGCTTGGATTTTTGGAAGTAAACTCGGTATAAAGTCTATCGGTAAGTTTATTATAAAGCTCTTTCTTTTCGCGCTTATCAAGCCTTGCGCCAAGGTAGAAAAGAAGTGCCGATAAAATAATGAGTAAAAGCGGAATTATATGCAGACCGAAAAGCTTGAAATACACAGCGTCCGAAACTGTTTCTATAACCGAGGTTGCGTACATATTTTTAAGGTGATTTGTTATAAGCACGCCGGTTGATGTTATACCTAACTGCAGACTGCCAAGCGTAGTTAAAATAAACGAACAAAGGGTTAGTCCCACAGGCTTGCCAAAGTAACCGTCTTTGCAGAATTTTTGAATTACATAACCTGCAATAAGCAGTAGCGTACCAATGCCAAAGGCAGTTATTGCGTTACTTAGTGCCGCCCTATCGTTTGCCGCATAGCTGGCATTTAGCAAACGGTTATAGCGAGAGGTATAGCCGCTTAGTATTATAAAATTAACTACGAGGGTTAAATAAAAACATATTTCGCGCATTAGTTTTATAGCCGTTGCGGTTTTTGTTTTGCCATACCACCAGTTGTTATGTACCGTATGCTGAAGCTCTTGCTGTCTATCGCAAACTATACTTGCAATATTGCGGTTTATATTAGATTTGCTGTTAGCCAAGTTATCACCCCATAATTATAATAGAACAGGTTAGGCGAAACAATCCTGTTTCGCCACAAAATCTTTGATTTTGCGACAAATTTTAATAAAAATTTGACCTTTTACATTGCAATGAATGTCGCGCAAAATTAAATATTATAATTTAATTTTGCTAAAGCCACTTTGGGAGTGGCTTGTCGAAACGCTTTTAGAACGTTTCGACTAACTACAATCATTATTTTTATGTATTTTAACACATTTAGCGCGGTTATTCAACCAATAAATATTGAAAAATAGTAAACTTAGGTATATAATTGCTTTGTATTTAGCTTTCAGTTTAAAGATAGAGGAGACTTTTTATGTATCCCATTAAATTAGCGCCCACACTAAAGGATTATCTTTGGGGTGGCACACGCTTAAAAACAGAATACGGAATTAAAACCAACTTGGATAAGGTTGCAGAGGCTTGGGTGCTTTCGGCACACGACGATGGTGCTTCAGTAGCAGTAAATGGCGAATTTGCAGGGCTTACACTTAAGGAGATTATTGAGAAGACAAACGGCGAGATATTAGGTAGTAAAGCACGCGAGTTCGAATTTTTCCCTATTCTTGTAAAGCTGATAGACGCTAAGGACAACCTATCAATTCAGGTGCATCCGAGCGACGAGTACGCGCTCGAAAACGAGGGTCAGTACGGTAAAACGGAAATGTGGTACGTTGTAGACTGCAATGAGGGTGCATACCTTTACTACGGCTTTAACCGTGAAATTTCTAAAGAGGAATTTAAAACCCGAATCGAGCAAAACACTCTTTTAGAGGTTTTAAATAAGGTACCTGTTAAAAAGGGTGACTGCTTCTTTATAGAATCGGGTACTCTGCACGCCATTTGCGAGGGTATTTTAATTGCAGAAATTCAGCAAAACTCTAACCTTACCTACAGAATTTACGACTATGGCAGAGTGGGTGCAGACGGCAACCCGCGTGAGTTACATATAGATAAAGCACTTAAGGTTACCACCACTACCCCACCCACCATTCCTTATGGTAGACCGCAGAGCACTACATTGGCCAAGTGCAAATATTTCACCACCGAGAAATTAGACATAGACGGGTACGAGATTATAACCGTTGGTGACGACAGCTTTAAGCACATCCTTTGCTTAGAGGGTGATGCGATACTTGACGATGTAACCTTAACTAAGGGAGAATCGGTATTCTTACCGGCAGCTCTTGGCGAGGTAAAAATAAACGGAAAGGCAAGCTTAATTATAAGCAAGGTGTAATATATGGCAGTTCTTAACATAGTTTTAGTAGAGCCCGAAATACCGCAAAACACGGGCAACATTGCAAGGACCTGTGCCGCTACGGGCGCAAGACTTCATTTAGTAGGTCCTATGGGCTTTAAGATTGACGATAAAAAGCTAAAAAGAGCAGGGCTTGATTACTGGCATCTGCTTGACATTACCTACTACGATAACCTTGAGGATTTTTTTGCAAAAAATCAGGGTGATTTCTATTTCTTCACCACTAAAGCGCGCCACGTTTACAGCGACCTTTCCTACCCTGACGGCTGCTATATTTTCTTTGGTAAGGAAACTAAAGGTCTTCCAGAGGAATTGTTATTACAGCACCCCGACACCTCGGTTCGCGTACCTATGGTAGAAAACGCACGCAGTCTTAATCTTTCAAACACGGTGGCAATAGCAGCTTACGAAATACTTAGGCAATGGGACTTCCCCACCCTTCAAAACTTGGGTCAGCTGCATAATTACAGCTGGGATGATTGATAATATTTACTGTAAATGTATGTTTATAGAAACTATTTTTGTAAAGTTTGCTATATCTTAATTAAAAGTATTGCAAAATGCTTTAATTTGGGTTAAAATAACATTGTTGAAAATTTAACAAACCGAAAGGATTGATTATCAATGGCAGCTCTAAACAAAAAGTCTATTGAAGATATCAACGTTAAAGGCAAGCGCGTTCTTGTTCGTTGCGACTTTAACGTTAAAATGGAGGATGGCGTTATCACAAGCGATAAGCGTATCGTTGCCTCTCTCCCCACAATTAAGTATCTTATAGAGCAGGGTGCTCGTCTTATCCTTTGCTCACATCTTGGCAGACCTAAGGGTCAGGTAAACCCCGAGTTCTCTTTAGCACCCGTTGCTGCAAGACTCGCAGAATTACTTGGCAAAGAAGTAAAAATGGCTAAAGACGTTGTTGGTGAAGACGCTAAAGCATTAGCCGCTACCCTTAACGACGGCGACGTTATGCTTTTAGAGAATGTTCGTTTTGAGCCAGGTGAAACAAAAAATGACCCCGAGCTTTCAAAGGCTTTTGCTGATTTAGCAGAAATCTTTGTAAACGATGCATTCGGTTCTGCACACCGCGCACATTCATCTACTGCTGGTGTTGCTGAGCATTTACCTGCTGTTTGCGGTTACCTTATCCAAAAGGAAATCAACTTTATCGGTGGTGCTTTAGAAGACCCAAAACGCCCCTTGGTTGCAATTCTTGGTGGCGCAAAGGTTTCAGACAAAATTGGTGTTATCAATAACCTTATCGAAAAGTGCGATACCATCATAATCGGTGGCGGTATGGCTTACACCTTCTTTAAGGCTATGGGTTACGAAATCGGCACCTCTCTTTGCGAGGACGACAGAATCGAAGACGCTAAAACTATGATGGACAAGGCTAAGGCTAAGGGTGTTAACTTCCTACTTCCTATCGACAACGTTTTAGGTAAAGAGTACGACAAGGATACCGAGCACAAGGTTGTTGATTCAAACGCTATGCCTGAGGGTTGGATGGGTCTTGACATCGGTCCTAAAACAACCGAAATTTTCGCAAACGCAATCAAGGGCGCCGGCACAGTTATCTGGAACGGTCCTATGGGTGTTTCCGAGTGGGCAAACTTTGCGAACGGCACTATCGGCGTGGCAAACGCAGTTGCTGAGTCGGGTTCTATTTCTATCATCGGTGGTGGCGACAGTGCTGCTGCAGTTCAAAAACTTGGCTTTGCCGATAAGATGAGCCATATTTCTACAGGCGGCGGCGCTTCTTTGGAATACTTAGAGGGTAAAATCCTTCCCGGTATTGCTTGCCTTAACGAAAAGTAATTAAAAATATAAAAGCGCGGTACGGGCCCCCGAGCGCCCCTGCCGTGCTTTTAAGCTTGTATAAAACATAATTTTTGGAGGAAAATATAATGAACAAACAACTTCGTAAAGCAGTTATCGCAGGTAACTGGAAAATGAACAAAACCCCCGCAGAAACCACAGCATTAATTAACGAAATGAAGCCCTTGGTTAAAGACGCAGATTGCGACGTAGTTCTCTGTGTTCCCTTTATCGACATTGCTGCAGCAGTTGAAGCAGCAAAGGGCTCTAACATTAAAATCGGTGCAGAAAACGTTCACTTTAAAGCTTCGGGCGCATACACCGGTGAAATCTCTGCAGAGATGCTTACAGCCGCTGGTGTAGAGTATGTAGTTATCGGTCACAGCGAGAGAAGACAGTATTTCGGTGAAACCGACCAGACTGTAAACCTTCGCACCTTAGCCGCTGTGAATGCAGGTCTTACCGCTATTGTTTGCGTTGGTGAAACCTTAGAACAGCGTGAGCTTGGCTACACCGAAACCCTTTTAAAATATCAAACCAAAATGGCACTTACCAACCTAACCGCAGAGCAGCTTAAGAACATCATCATCGCTTACGAGCCTGTTTGGGCTATCGGCACAGGCGTTACCGCTACCGCAGAGCAGGCTGACGAAGGTAACGGTTTCGTTCGCGAGGCTATTGCTGAGGTTTACGGCAAAGAGGTTGCAGAGACTGTTACTATTCAGTACGGTGGCTCTATGAACGCTAAGAATGCCGACGAGCTTACCGCAAAATACCACGTTGACGGTGGTCTTATTGGCGGCGCTTCACTTAAGGCTGAGGACTTCTCGGTTATTGTTAAAGCCACAAGCAAATAATATTAGGTGATTTATAAATGAAAAAACCCGTAGTTTTATGTATTATGGACGGTTTTGGCATAAACGAAGCATCAAGCATTAATGCAATTTCTACCGCCAAAACCCCAAACCTTACAAAATATTTTAGTGAAAACCCCTTTACCACCATCGGCGCTTCAGGCCTTGACGTAGGTCTGCCCGACGGGCAGATGGGTAATAGCGAGGTTGGTCACACCAATATTGGTGCAGGTCGCGTTGTTTATCAGATGCTTGTTAAAATCTCTAAGTCTATTGAAGACGGTAGCTTTTTTGACATCGACGCACTTAAAAATGCGGTTGACAATGCTAAGAAAAACGACTCTGCATTACATTTTATCGGTCTTCTTTCAGACGGTGGTGTGCACAGCCATATCGAGCATCTTTACGGCCTACTCGAGCTTGCAAAACAAAGTGGGCTTAAGAAGGTTTTCGTTCACTGCTTAATGGACGGACGCGACGTTTCTACCACCTCGGGCGTAGGTTTCATTAAAGACTTACAAGCCAAGATGGCAGAAATCGGCGTTGGTAAAATTGCCTCGGTTATGGGCAGATACTATGCTATGGACCGCGACTTTGCTTGGGACCGCGTAGAAAAGGCTTATGCCGCTATGGTATATGGCGAGGGCTTGCAATACAGCGACCCCGTAGAAGCTATGGAAAAATCCTACGCTAAAGACGTTACCGATGAATTTATCGTTCCTACAGTTATAGATGCTAACGGAACAATAAAATCGGGTGACAGCGTAATTTCCTTTAACTTCCGCCCCGACCGTGCAAGGCAGTTTACACGTACCTTTGTTGACCCCAACTTTGATGGCTTCGAACGTAAAAACGGATTCTTCCCGCTTACTTACGTTTGTATGACACAGTACGATGAGACTATGCCTAACGTATCGGTTGCATTCCCACCAGAAGAGCTTACTATGACCTTTGGCGAATTTTTGGCAAGCAAGAATATGACACAGCTTAGGATTGCAGAAACCCAAAAATATGCGCACGTAACCTTCTTCTTTAACGGTGGCGAGGAAAAAACATTTGAGGGTGAAGATAGAATTCTTATTCAGTCGCCCGACGTTCCTACCTTTGACCTTAAGCCCGAGATGAGTGCTTACCCCGTTTGCGATGCAGTTTGCGAGCAAATAGAGTCGGGCAAATACGACGCGGTTGTACTTAACTTCGCTAACTGCGATATGGTTGGTCACACAGGCGTTTTCGATGCCGCAGTAAAAGCGGTTGAAGCGGTTGACGACTGCGTAGGCAGGGTTGTACAATCCACACTTAAAATGGGTGGTGCAGTTCTTATTACTGCTGACCACGGCAATGCAGACCGTATGGTTGGTGACGATGGCAATCCCTTTACGCCACACACCACTAACCCCGTTCCTTTCTGTGTTGTGGGTTATCCATGCGAGCTACGTGAGGGCGGCAGACTTGCCGATATAATTCCCTCAATGATTACTGTTATGGGCTTAGAAAAACCCGCGCAAATGACAGGTGAATCATTAATTAAATAAGTTTAAAAGAAACTCCAAAACCGGAGTTTCTTTTTTTAATATACTTTATATTTAAGTTGACAAAATATTATTGTTTTGCTATAATCTAAGAAAAATACTGGCTGCCACCGGGTAGCGCTTTTTAAGCATTTGGGGTTATATCGTTAGGTCTTAGAAGATATATCCGCCTGATGCTTATTTTTTTGATGGGAGTGTGCTTTTTGAGGATTAAAGAATACCTACGTGAGCTAACTATATTTGAAAAAATATTGTGGTTATGTTCTGCTTTAGTGGTTATAGTATCATACACATTCGCACGTCAAGGAATTTTAAGCCTTATAACCTCGCTTATTGGTGTAACAGCACTTATTTTTGTAGCAAAAGGCATGGTAACAGGGCAGATATTAACCATTGTTTTCGCGGTTTTTTACGGTGTTGTTTCACTAAAACTTAATTACTATGGCGAGATGCTTACCTACCTTTTTATGACTGCGCCTATGGCGGCTTTCTCGGCAATACAGTGGTTACGCCACCCATACAAAAACACAAAAGTAGTTGAAATTAGCAGACTTTCCAAAAAGAATATACTTTTAATGCTACTGCTTAGTGCTTTAGTTACGTTTGCTTTCTACTTCGTGCTGCGAGCATTTAACACAGCCAACCTTTTTTGGAGTACCGCTTCGGTTACCACAAGCTTTATAGCGGTATATTTAACCGCCCTTAGAAGCCCCTTTTACGCTTTGGGCTATGCTGCTAACGACATAGTTCTTATTATTCTTTGGGTGTTAGCAGCAATTAGTAACATTTCATATTTGCCAATGATTGCTTGTTTTTTAATGTTTTTAATCAACGATATTTACGGATTTGTAAACTGGCGAAAAATGCAAAAAGAACAACGGTGATTTTCCCATATGCATAATTCCATATTTATGTAGCAAAAATATTATTAGCTAAAACTTTACTGATATTTAGTTTGGAGGCTTTAATATGAACGACCGAAACTTTTCGCTTTTTGTAAAAACCTTAGGGCTTACAATAATATGTTTTTTGATAATTGGAATTGGTTACTTTGCTACGGGGTATCTACTTTAAAAATAGGCAGCGGTCGGCTAAAAACGACCGCTGCCTATTTTTTATGCAATTCTAAACTACACCCTTTGCAGCTCTATGGCGTGTGCAATAGAGGGTATCGACTCACCCTGTCCTGTTGAGACGGTTGAAAGCAACGCACCTGTTCCGCACACCACTACCCTTTTCAACTCCCCTTTAAGCATATTTTTTACTATATATCCCGCAAGGGTAGAGCCTACGCAACCGCAACCGCTTGCGCCTGCGTGAACGTCTTGCTCTTTTCTGTAAAAAAGCAGTCTACCGCAGTCCTCGTGCTGCTTTTCTATATCCACTCCGTTTTGTTTCATTAAAAGATATAATAGCTCCGAGCCAACAAACCCAAGGTCCCCCGTAAAGATTCTGTCATAGTCCTGTGGTTTTGTGTTTGTATCCTCAAAAAAATGCAAAAGAGTAGAGCAAGCAGCGGGTGCCATTGCCGCGCCCATATTGTTAGCGTCCTTTATGCCAAGGTCGACTATTTCGCCGGCAGTATAATGCTTAATTTTAATTTCACATTCCTTAGTAGTTAGCAGTACCGCACCAGAAGCGGTGGCGGTCCATTGCGCTGTGGGTGTACGCTGACTGCCATATTCGAGTGGGAACCTGAACTGCCTTTCGCTTGAACAGAAATGCGACGAGGTAACCGCTGCCGCAAGCCGTGCCGCGCCACTATCTACAAACACCGAAGCAAGACCAATGGATAGTGCCATTGTAGAACAAGCACCATATAGCCCTAAAAACGGCAAGCCCATATCCCTGATACCAAAGGACGAGCCTATGCACTGATTAAGAAGGTCACCTGCAAAAACATAATCAATTTGTTCCGGCTTTATTTTCGCTTTTTTAATTGCTAAATCAAGCGCGTTTTTTTGCAGCATACTCTCTGCCTTTTCAAAAGAGGTTGTGCCCATATACTCATCGTAATTTATTTTATCAAACCAATCGCCAAGCGGACCCTCACCCTCTTTTTTTCCGCCTATTGCCGCTGATGAAAGTAGGTTTACATTATTAAAACCGACCGTCCTCTTGCCTACTCTTGTAGCCAAATTAAACACCGCCCTTTTCTACAGTTAATTTAACCCCAAAATAAAAAAATATCCCAACCAGCTTTTTCCGCTTGGCACAGGACAAATATGCTTGTAATATAATAAGTATATATAACATTTCAGGGGGTCTTAATTATGACAGTAGAGTCGGACGGTTTTGGGAGAATTAAGGTAACCCTTACATACGATGATAGCCGTCAGCTTGGAATAAGCTTTAACACTATCGACTGTAAACGACCGCAGACGCGTTTAATTTTGCGTGCGATTTTTAAAGCGGCGGCAGAAAAGCTCGGGCAAAGCCTACCTACAAACAGACTGCTTATTGAGGCATACCCACATATTAACGGTGGCGGTGTGTTGTGTTTTACGGCACTTGCTTTAAGCACAAAAAAACGATTGAAGATTAAAAAGAAATCCACCTCTTTTGCTTACGACTTTAACGACGGAACAAATCTGCTTTGCGCAATAGAAAGGCTATACAAAAGTGAGCCCTTAAAAAATTATAAAAGCCGCATATACGATGTTGACGGAGTTTTCCGTTTAATTATAAACAGCGAGCCCAAAGCAGACAGTGATATTAAAGAGTTTTGTGATAGCGTATCCCCTTACGAGAGGGTAAAAAAATACACCTGCGAGCACGGACGTGTGCTTACAGGTGATAATGCTATTATTGAAATTGGCAGTAAATTATAAATTTAAAGTGCTTTTAAGCCCTCTACCGCCAATTTTATATCGGGTGCGCCGAACAAAAAGCTACCTGCAACTAATACGGTGGCGCCCGCATCGGCACAGAGTTTTGCGGTTTCGTTATTAATGCCGCCATCGACCTCTATTTCAACATTTAAGCCTCTGCGCTTAATTTCATTGCTTAATGCCATTATTTTATCGGGAGTGTATTCTATAAACTTTTGTGCACCAAAACCTGGCTGTACCGACATAACAAGCACCATATCAACATACGGTAAATACTCGTAAACCTCTTCTATAGGTGTTGTAGGGTTTAAAGAGATAGCGGGCTTGCAACCGAGCTTGCGGATATTACTAAGCTCGTTTTTTAGGTCGAAGCCTGCTTCTACGTGCAGGGTCAGATACTCGGCATATTGGGCGAATGCGGCAAGTGACGCGGTAGTATTGCCGGCTACCATAAGGTGAATATCTAAAGGAAGGTCGGTATGCTCAAAAATAGATTTTATTACGGGCACGCCAAAGGATATATTTGGCACAAATTGCCCATCCATAACGTCGATGTGTAGCATATCGGTTTTTGCTACCTCTAACTGTTTTAGGCTTGCATCTAAATTAAGATAATCTGAATTTAATATTGACGGTGATACCTTCATACCAAATCTCCTTGCCTTTATTAGTTATATATATTTTACCATACGCATACGCTTTTCGCAATAATTAACTAAAATTTTACTAATTTTTCGGTTGCAAGTTATTTATTATAATGTTATACTAAATAAAAAGTAAAAATTTCAGGAGGGGTAAAAATGGTTTGCAAATTTTGTGGGGGCGAATTGCACGAAAATTCAAATTTCTGCCACGCTTGTGGTGCCGCTGTTATCGAAACCGCCTCACCAAACGACCTTAACAAAATAGGGCGCAAGGGCAAAACTTTACGCATTGGTATTATAGCCGCTTTATTGGTTGTAGTAGTTTCCGTGGCATTTATTTTTACTGTTCTTACAAGCTCTATGCAAAACCAAATTAAAGGCACTTGGCAGCGCGATAATTCTGCACTTAATACTACCGATACCGTTACTTATTCCTTTACTACAAAAGGCGGTACAAATACCTATACTACCGATAATACGGGCTTTAACTCTAACATAGCAGATTTTTCGTGGTATATTTCCGATGACAACGAGCTTATACTTTTATGGAGTAACACAAGCTGTACCCGTTATATCTGGAACCCCGACTTTAATAGCTACACCCTTTCACCTAACGAATTTAACTGGTACTTAAAAGGTGACACCCTTTATCTTAGCGCCGCTAACGAGCTTGGCTATTTTACTTATATTAGGCAGGATATTAAATGATAAGGCGTAAAACAAAAAAAGAACACCAAAAGCGCCCTTTAATAAAGCTAACACTTATTGTTATACCCACTATAGCAATAGTAATTACGACACTTATTATGCTAAATATTAACGGCTTTTTTATGTCGGCAGAGGATAAGCTTTTGGGCAGCTTTACAAGGAAACGTACAGGCGAGTATTCCGCTCAGCAATACACCGAAACCTACACCTTTAATAGTGACGGCACGGGCAATAAAACCTACATTACACCCGAAGGCGCGGTTTCTAACAACGACTTTAGCTGGTACGTTACTCCTAAAAACATTTTGGTAATTAACGGACACGTTAAATATAAGTATAAAGCAAACTATGAAGAATATTATAGCTCAAGCGCCAAAAACACAAAAAAGTATTGGTGTGTTACTAAGGATAAACTTTATATTGGCGAAAACACATCTATCACCTACGAAGAATATACACGTAACTAATAAATATTAACACTACCCGAAGGAGATTAAACTCCTTCGGGTAGTGTTTTTTAGGGGACGTTGTTGTTTAATAATATAATGTAGTATCTTCGGTTAAGGCTTCTAATTCCTTTATCTGTTTATCGTTTAGGGCGAATACTGCAATATATTCCTCGTCGGTCCCTTCGGTGTAAACATAATCCTTAAGGTTGTATTTATAGAACTTTAGCATAATTGTCTTATCCTCGGCAGTGATGCCCTCGGTTTTAGCATTTTGGAGAATTTTTGCTAATTTTAGGTCGTTTTCCTTACCGCCAATAAAGTTTCTGTCGTACCCTAATGCGTTGCCAAAATCGATTTCAACCATATCACTGTTCTCGCCTTTAAGTTCGGCAATAAGCTTTTTAGCATCAGCTTTACTTTGCTTTTCTATAAAGGATAAAAATAGGTTTACTGTCTTTTTGTAATCCCTTGATATTTGGAAGTTAATAGTATAACTGTTAGCGCCGTAAAATACGTCGCAGTACATACCGAACACAGCATTCTCGGTGCCACCCATAAGATTATTATAATAGGTGGTAAAGGGTATGTCACCGCTTCTTACCTCCTCAGAGAAGGTGTTATAAAGCTGTACTTTCTGCTCATACGTGAGATTGAACACAGAATCGGTATAAACCGAAACCTTATTCTTTTTCGGGTCGGGCAGATGGGTAAACGCTTTTTTGAACTCTGCATTTTGGTTTAGGGCTGCTACTATTTTTTCAGAATCTGAATATGGAAGCATCAAATTTCTAAAATGCTTTATGCCGCCGCTTTCAATATAAACCCTTATTTCATCGTGTTCGGAATAATAATCGTAATAATCAGCACCAAACTCGCGGCCTTTTTTAGTGTGCTCAATATTATCTTTTAGTGCCGCTGAAATTATTCTATTTACGGTTGCATCCTTAATTTTTATATCCGAAGTAACCGTGCCGAAATACTCATTATCGTAGTCTGAATAATAAAGATACACACCGCTTATTTCCTCGGGTGTTGGCTGATACGACTCTACTGCGTACTGAATCGAGAACATAGCACCAACTGCGGCTATATCTATAGCCAATACTATTAAAAAGGTGGGCATAGACTTTACCATTAATTTAAGGTTTTTAGTCATTAGTAGGTCGTAACAACAGTATGCCGCAAAGGCTACGGCAAAAATTGCAATTATTGCAAACCAGGTGGAAAAATCGTCTAAAGCAATGTTGCTGTTATGCCTTGCACCCCAAGTGGTAAAGAAGGTTGCCGCGGCACCAAGACCAATAGCGGTGCCCAAAGAGATTCTGAAAATAGCGCGGAGCTTTTCGGTAGCGGCAGCTTTACTTGCGGCTTCACTATTGCGGCGGTTAAATAGCAGAGCGCCTATTAAAAGATATGCTATGCCGATAACGGAGGTGTAAATAATTGGTGTTACACCCTCGCCAAAACTAAACATACCTCCCCCGAATGCATTTAAAACAAAGCCAACGGGTAGATTAACATCAAATCTTAACAGAGAAAATGTCTCGGTTGCAGAGGCGTAGTGCAGTCCGTCCATACCACAGTTTACTAATACGGTTATAAATATTCTCGGTGCAAAAATTAATATAAGCGCAACCGCTATATTAGAGAACACCGTACCCGTAACGCTAATAGCAATAAGGCAAGCTGATATAATATAAACACAGGATATTATCAGCTGTACAACAAAGATAAGACTTGCTAAGAGGTTGTAGGCAATAAACTTATAAAACACAAAGCTTAGAGCCATTGGTACACCCACCGAGAATAAAAGAATAATTCCAACCCAAGAAATTATTGATGCAAAAAAGCTAAAATAAAGCGTAGTTCTTGTTTTGGGCACCGAAAAATAGAAATCGCTTGCGGCTCTGCTTGTAGTAAAATTAAATAGCATAATCGTCATAAGCGGTGCTACTACACAGAATAAAAGCACAAGTATAGGGTTAAGCGTAAAGGCGCTTACGTACCGCCTTGCTATCTCAACTCCGTCGCTACTGTCGAATATTTCAGATGCTATTGCGAAAAGCGGAAAAGCCGTTAAGATTACCGTGGCAATTACACCGAAGTTTTTAAGGTATCGAATTCCCTCGCGATAAAGCTTTAAATCAAAAATTCTGCTCATCTTTTACCCCTCCTCCAGTTCGCTGAAATCGTAGCCTAAAGCAGACATCTCGTAAGTAAATACCTCTTCTAACGAGAGCGGAAGTATATCTAAAATAATAGGCATATGTGTTTTTAACTTTTCTATAGTTTGCTCGCGGTCGCCACGTACAATCATATTAGAAACAGAGCCTTTTTTGGTAAAGTGGATTATATCGATATCCTCAAAATCTTCCTTAGAATACTCTTGATTTAGTGCTATTTGCACCTTGAAAAGCGAGGTTTTAAGGTCGCCTATCTCGCGTTCGAAAACCATACCGCCTTTGTGCAACATTGCAAGCTGGTCGCAGGTATCCTCAAGCTCGCGCAATGAGTGTGAGGTAATAATTGCGGTTGCCTTGCGCTCTACAACGTCGTTATAAATAAAGCCCTTTATAACGTTACGCACAACGGGATCGAGGCCGTCAAAGGTCTCGTCAAAAAATATGTATTTAGGGTTGGTTGCAAGGGCTAAAATTATAGAAGCCTGACGTCTCATTCCCTTAGAAAAACTGTTTAAGCTTTTCCTTGTATTAAGCCCTAACTTATATGCATAGCTACGTAGTTTCTCCAAATCAAAGCCCTCATACATAGAGCTATATAATTTCGCCATGCGCTCTATTGAAGCGCCGTTTATAAAATAAAGCTCGTCGGGAACGTACATAAAAAGACGCTTTGCATCGACATTTTCATAAACAGCCATTCCGTCTATTTTAATCTCGCCGCCATCGGCTTTATACACGCCCGTTAAAAGACGCAAAAAGGTTGATTTACCCGCACCATTTGAGCCTACCATACCGTAAATACTACCCTCGGGTATAGTACAGCTGATACTGTCAAGTGCGGTAAAATCACCAAACTTTTTGGTTAGATTTTTTACCGTAATCATAAAGATTTTCCCTCGCTTTCGTAAAGATCGTTTACAGCCTTTAATATTTCCTCTTTAGTAATGCCTGAAAGCTTTAGCTCTTGAAGTAATTCTTTTAAATCGCTTACCTTTTGACGAGCAGATGCGCCAAGCACCTGCAAAGCGTCCTCGCTAACATATAAGCCCTTACCGGGAACCGCCACTAAAATACCGCGATGCGTAAGCTCTGAATAAGCCTTTTGTATGGTGTTAGGGTTTACCGATAGCTTTACAGATAATCCCCTTACCGACGGTAGCGCATCACCGACTTTAAGAGCGCCTATAAGTATAAAGCGTTTTGTTTGTTCTATTAACTGCTCGTAAACAGGCATTTGCGACAGGTTGTCGATACTAAACATATCCTGCCTCCTTTATATTTTGTTGCACAACGTTAACTGTACTATCTGTATTAGTACAGTTGTAATATACCACACTCGAATTCATTTGTCAACACCTTTTTGAAAATATATTTGTGTTGCTTTTTTTAACGATATGTTTTATTATATAAATATAGTTGTGTAAAAATTTTTACATTTAAAACGAGGGCAGAAAAATGAATTACAAAAACCTTTTCCTGCAGCAATCATACTTAGACAGTTACGATACCTATAAAAATATTCTGGCCGGCGGTGTACACAAGTCGCTTTTGTGGGATTATATAATCCTTACCGCATCAAACGAAAGTCAGGCTGAAGCATATCGTGACCAAATAAATTATCGAAGAAAAGCCAAAACCTTGCCAAGCGGCACCCATTTTGCCGTTGTGCCAGACTATAACGGAACAAGGGTTGGCTCGGGCGGTGCCACACTTGGAGTGCTTCGCTATATTTATGAACGCGAACAAAACTTTAATGGGCTTAAAATTTTAGTTATTCACTCGGGTGGCGACTCTAAGCGTGTGCCACAGTATTCGGCTTGCGGCAAACTTTTCTCCCCCGTACCACACGAATTACCCGACGGTAGATGCTCTACTTTATTTGACGAGTTTTTAATTGCAACAAGTGGTATGCCCGCCAGAATGGAAGACGGTATGCTTGTTCTTTCAGGTGATGTGTTACTGCTGTTTAACCCTTTGCAAATTGATTTCTTTGGCAGTGACGCTGCTGCTCTTTCTATAAAAGAAAACGTAGAAACAGGCAAAAACCACGGCGTTTTTACAAGGTCACACAATGGTGATGTTGCTGACTTTTTGCATAAGCAAACGGTTGAAACGCTCACAAACGCAGGCGCTGTAGATAAGCTTAACAAGGTTAATATAGACACGGGGGCAATTTTGCTAAGCTCTCGCGTTTTGGAAAAGCTTTACTCCTTAGTAGATACAGATGAAAAATATATTGCTACCGTAAACGAAAAAGTACGGCTTTCTTTCTATGCCGATTTCGTTTACCCAATGTCAAAGAATGCTACCGAGCAGGATTACTATACTCAACAACCCGAGGGTGAGCTTAACGAGTATCTGCTTTTGGCGCGTAAAAAAATCTGGGGGCTTTTAAGCGGATGCTCTATGCGTCTTATTTGTATGTCACCTGCCTCGTTTTTACACTTTGGTACCTCGGTAGAGCTACTAAACCTTGTAACCGAAAGCATTGATGATTACCGCTTTTTGAATTGGAAAAGCAAAATTTGTACCAATCGTGCATACGGCAACTTTGCCGCCTACAACAGTTATATACATTCTTCTGCTAAAATAGGTAGCGGTTGCTACCTTGAAAACAGCGAGCTTATGGACGGAGCCGTTATTGGCAGCCACTCTATAATATCGGGTGCTACCATAGAAAACCTCACCGTACCAAGTGATGTTATTTTGCACGTGCTTAAACTTAAAAACGGCAAATTTGTTGCAAGAATGATAGGCATAAATGATAACCCTAAGGAAAACCTATGGTTAGGTAAAACCCTCGACGAGCCACTTTGGACAGCTAAGCTTTTTGGCGAATACGATACTGTGGCTAAAGCCGTTAAATCCACCTTAAGTGGCAAGGGCGGTGAGCATAGCCTTTGTAGTAGTTTTAATGCCGCTTGTGTAACCGATATTCTGCCTTGGTGCGACAAACTTCATGACAAAATAGAAGCCGACCGTTTTTTAAACGCAATTAAATCTGGCTGTCCTCTTTCGCAAATGCAAGGCTACTCTATAACACCGCGCGTTTCAAGAATACTTGAACGCACCGCTAAATCGGCTGAGTTTGGAATTAAGATACGTATTTACTACTACCTTGCAAAGCTTACTAATAGAAACGAGCTTTTAGACCTTTGTTTTAAAGAAATTGCAGACTCTATAATAGGTAGCAATTTTGATGAGCGCTATTGTGATAGCCTTAAAATAAAACAAGAAAACGTAACTATTAAGCTACCTGTAAGGGTGAATTTTGGTGGCGGTTGGACCGATACTCCACCTATATATTTCGAGCTTGGCGGTACTGTTCTTAATGCTGCAATATCCTTAAACGGTCTTTTACCCGTAGTAGTAACAGTAAAGAAGCTAAGTGAACCTAAATTCATTCTTTCAAGCACCGACTGCGGTTCTTACAAGGAATTCACCGAAACAAAGCTTCTGCAAAACTGCGTTAACCCAACCGACCCATTTGCACTGCATAAAGCGGCATTAATATCGGCTGGTGTTATACCAAGCAGTAAAGACGTTCCGCTCGAAGAAATTTGCAATAGAATAGGCGGAGGTATATATCTTAATACTGAGGTTATAAACATACCTAAGGGCAGTGGCCTTGGCACAAGCTCTATACTTGCGGGCGCGTGTGCCAAAGCACTTTGCGAGTTTTTTGGCAAGCAATACACTCCTGGCGAGATATTTGATTTTGTACTTTGTATGGAGCAAATTATGTCTACAGGCGGTGGTTGGCAAGACCAAGTAGGCGGACTTATTGGCGGAATTAAGCTTGCTACTAAGACCAGTGCCGAACGAGAGATTGAATATACAAAAATTGAGCTGTCACAAACCGCCAAAGACGAGTTCCAAAACCGCTTTTGCCTTGTATATACAGGTCAACGCCGTCTTGCTCGAAATCTGCTACGCGACGTTTTGGGTAAATATATCAGCTCCGAGCCTTCCTCGTTAGATGCGCTTTATAACATAGGACATTTGGCAGAGCTTATGCGAGTTGAACTTCAGCGCGGTAACATTGATAGCTTTGCTAAGCTTTTAACAAGGCACTGGGAATACTCAAAACAGCTTGACTCGGGCTGTACCAACACCTGTATAGACCAGATATTCTCTACTATAGACGACCTTATCGACGGTAAAATGATTTGCGGCGCAGGTGGTGGTGGCTTTTTGCAGGTTGTGCTTAAAAAAGGCATAACAAAAGACGACCTACGCCAGAGGCTTTTCGACGTGTTTGCCGATTCCGGCGTTGAGGTTTACGATTGCGAAATTTTTGAAGGATAAACTATGAAAAAATCTAAAACCCTACTAACCTTATTTTTAACATTTTTCAAAATAGGCGCCTTTACTTTTGGAGGCGGCTATGCAATGATTCCGTTAATAGAGGCAGAAATTGCTGAAAAGCACGGTTGGATTACCAAAGATGATATATTAGAGATTTTTGCTATTGCAGAATCCACGCCAGGCCCCATTGCCATTAACTCTGCTACCTTTGTTGGTTACAGGGTTGGCGGTGTTTTGGGCTCTGCATTTGCGACCCTTGGCGTTGTACTGCCATCGTTTATAATTATTAGTATTATTGCATTTGTGTTAAAAGAATTTCAATCTCTAACGGTGGTACAGTACGCCTTCTTTGGTATACGCGCAGGTGTTTTGGCGCTTATTGTAAAGGCATTTATATCTATGTATAAAAAGTGCAAAAAGGGTGTTTTCCCCTACCTTGTTGCCGCCGTTTCATTTTTGATTTCTGTGTTTATTGATATTAACCTTATTTATGTTATAATCGGGTGTGCGGTTTCGGGTCTTATTTACACCTTTGCCACCTTAAAGCACAATAAGGGGGCTAACTAATGATTTTTTTGGAATTGTTTTTAACCTTCTTTAAAATAGGTCTTTTTACCTTTGGCGGCGGCTATGCTATGCTACCCCTGATACAGTCCGAGGTTATCTCAAAGGGCTGGATGCTACCCGAAGAAATCATTAACTTTATAGCTGTCAGCGAATCTACACCAGGCCCCTTTGCCATAAACTGTGCTACCTATGTTGGCTCGCAAATGGGCAGAAACCTTGGCGGACTTGATAACGAAATTGTTGCCGCTGTTTTAGGTGGCGCTGCCGCAACACTTGGCGTTGTACTGCCATCATTTATAATAATTCTTATTGTTGCAAGGGTTTTCGAAAAATTTAAAACCAACCGTATAGTAATTGGTTGTATGGCAGGGCTAAAGCCTGCAGTAATTGGTCTTATTGGCTCGGCTGTAGTAAGTATTGCGGGTTCGGTTTTCTTTCCGAGTGGCATTGGCGGATTTACGTTTAGCACCGCCTTTATCTGCTCGGCTGTAATCTACGCCATCATGCAGGTTTTAACCTTAAAAAAGGTACACCCAATAATAATAATTCTGCTTTCTGCCGCACTCGGTATTGCAGTTGGCTATATCTTTAAGCTTTAAAAAATACGATGCAACCAATATATAAAAAACAACGGGAGACAACTTCTTTACGAAGCGTCTCCCGTTTAATTATTACTTATAACATATCAGATGTTATCTATTAATCAACTGTTAATACTACCTTACCAACGTTCTCACCACGGTAGAGTATTGCATGTGCTTCCTCAGCCTCGGTAATAGGTAATACCTTGTAAATGGTAGGTTTAACCTCACCCGAAGATACCTTTGGCCAAATCTCCTCAACAAGCTTAGAAAGTATCTGTGCTTTAACCTCGGGCTTGCGCGAACGTAAGGTGCTACCGATTATACGCACGTTTCTTACATAGATGTTGCGCATATCAACTTGAGTAAAGTCGCCCGCTAAGGTAGCAATCATAATCCATCTGCCGCCGTGCTCCATAAAGTGTAAGCACTTGCCCATAATTTCACCGCCCAAGCAGTCGATAGCAACCGTTACGGGATGACCCTCTTCTAACTGTTGCTTTAACACCTCGCTGATATCCTCTTTGTTTGTGTTTACAACTACGTCGGCATTAAGGTGTTTAATAGATGCAGCAAGCTCGTCGGACAATACTGTGGTAATTACACGCACGCCAAAAGCCTTAGCCATAGGAATAATAACACTTGCCAAGCCGCTTGCGCCTGCGTTCATAAGTAATGTGTCACCGGCTTTTATGTTGCCTTCCCAGAAAAGATTAAGGTAGGCAGTAGCAAAAGCCTCGGGTAATGCCGCAGCCTCTACCATTGTGCAACCGTCGGGCACGGGCATAAGCATATCATATTTAACGTTTACGTACTCGGCATAACCGCCGCCACCTAAAAGCGCGCAAACCTTATCACCGATTTTCCAAGATGACTTTTCTTTTGCGCCATCAGCTATCTCAACGATAGTACCTGCTATTTCAAGGCCCATCCAATCGGGGCATCCGGGAGGTGGTGGATAGTTACCCTCACGCTGTAAAAGGTCGGCACGGTTTAGTGCTGCCGCCTCAATCTTAACAAGTACATCGTCTTGGTTAAGCACGGGGTTTGGAACCTCGCTCCAGCTTAACGATTTGTCGGTAGGGTTAATTAAAACTGCTTTCATATTACTCAAATCCTTTCACGATTTATTTTAACTTCACTTAATTATATATCTTTTTGGCAATTTATTCAAGCACTAAATTATACTTTGTGCATAATACTTTTTGTTTTTTAGTTAACATATAAAATTTCTTTTTTTAGATAGGTCGTTTTTCATTTTTAATAGTGAATAAAAAGTTAATTTTGTACTTAAAACACTTGTGTATATAGCTTTATTGTGATATAATTGATGATGTATAATTGTATTTAAATGCCGATGCTGGCAGATTGGAGTATATTAATGGGTTTATTAAACTTGTTTGTAGGTAACTACAGCGAAAAAGAGATTAAAAGAATTAAGCCTAAAGTTGAGGCAGTTCTTAATTTAGAGGAAAAATATAAGGCGCTTAGCGACGATGAACTACGCGCCCAAACCGACATACTAAAAGACCGCCTTAAAAACGGTGAAACGCTTGACGATATCTTGGTTGACGCCTTTGCAGTTTGCCGCGAAGCTTCGGATAGAATTCTTGGTATGCGCCACTTCCCCGTTCAAATTCTTGGCGGTATTGTACTGCATCAAGGCAGAATAAGTGAAATGAAAACCGGTGAAGGTAAAACCTTGGTTGCAACTCTCCCCGCCTACCTTAACGCGCTAAGCGGACTTGGTGTGCACATAGTAACCGTAAACGATTATCTAGCCCGACGCGACTCGGAATGGATGGGTAAGGTTTACAGATTCTTAGGTCTTAAGGTTGGACTTATTATCAGCGGTATGGAAAGCGAGCAAAAGCGCGAGGCTTATAATGCTGATATCACCTACTGTACCAATAACGAGCTTGGCTTCGACTATCTTCGCGATAATATGGTTATCTACAAGGAAAAACAGGTACAGCGCGGACACAATTTTGCTATTGTCGACGAGGTTGACTCTATTCTTATTGATGAGGCGCGTACACCGCTTATTATTTCGGGTCAGGGTGATAAATCTACCGACCTATATCGCAGAGCAGACAGCTTTGCAAGAACCTTAAAATGCGTTAAGGTGCGCCAAACCAACGACAAGCAGACCGACGAAGAACAACAGTTAGACGGTGACTACGTTGTTGATGAAAAGGCAAAGACCTGCACCCTTACCGCAAGCGGTGTTAAACTTGCCGAAAAATATTTCGGTATTGAAAACCTTAACGATGCCGAAAACATCACCTATTTGCACCACATTAACCAAGCAATTCGCGCACACGGTATTATGTCGCGCGACGTTGACTACGTTGTAAAAGACGGTGAGGTGCTTATCGTTGACGAGTTTACTGGACGTATTATGTACGGTAGGCGCTACAACGAGGGTCTGCACCAAGCTATAGAGGCTAAAGAGGGCGTTTCTATCCAAAACGAATCCAAAACCTTAGCCACCATTACATTCCAAAACTTCTTCCGCCTTTACTCAAAGCTTTCGGGTATGACGGGTACTGCTATGACTGAGGAAATGGAATTCCGCGAGATTTATAAGCTCGACGTTGTAGAAATCCCAACTAACAAAGAGCTTGCACGTAAGGACCTTAACGACGTTGTTTATAAATCTGAAAACGCAAAATTTAATGCAGTTATCGATGAAATTATAGAACGCAACGCAAAGGGTCAGCCCGTGCTTGTTGGTACAATTACCATTGATAAATCCGAAAAGTTAAGCGGTATGCTTCGCCGTCGTGGTATAAAACACAACGTTCTTAACGCAAAGCACCACGAAAAAGAGGCAGAGATTATAGCCCAAGCAGGTAAACCCTATGCCGTTACTATTGCTACAAATATGGCAGGTCGTGGTACCGATATTATGCTTGGCGGTAATGCTGAGTATCTTGCTAAATCCTCACTGAAAGCACAGGGTTGTTCTGACGAGATTATTGCCGAGGCTACGGGCTATGCCGAAACCGATAATGAGGAAATCCTAACTGCCCGTAAAAATTACGCCGAGTTACTTAAAAAATACAAAGATGAAATTGCACCCGAAGCAGCAAAAGTGCGTGAGGCAGGTGGTCTTTGCATTATAGGTACCGAACGCCACGAATCACGCCGAATTGATAACCAGCTACGCGGTCGTTCAGGACGTCAGGGTGACCCAGGTGTTACCAAGTTTTACATCTCTTTAGAGGATGACCTTATGCGCCTATTCGGTGGTGAAAGGCTCTACAATATGATGGAAACTTTAAATGTTGACGAGAATACTCCGCTTGAGATGAAGATGCTGACAAAATCTATAGAATCGGCTCAGCGCAAAAAGGAATCTCAGAACTTTGCTATACGTAAAAGCGTGCTTGAGTTCGACGATGTTATGAACACCCAACGTAATATCATTTACACCCAGCGCGGTCGCGTTCTCGACGGTGAGGACCTGCACGAAACGGTTATGGGTATGGCAGTAGAGCTTATTGACAGCACAGTTGCCCTTTACTGCTCTGGCTCAGACCTCCCTGAAGAATGGAATATTGAGGGCTTACACACCTACTTTGCAGGCTGGCTTGTTGGCCCTAACGAGCTTAAATATACGGTCGACGAGCTTAACACACTCGAGCGTGAGGATATTGCAGAATTCCTTAAGAACCGCTTAGAAGAGGTCTATTCCCGCCGCGAAAAAGAGGTTGGCAACGAGCTTATGCGTGAAATCGAACGCGTTATGCTACTTCGCACGGTTGACGAGCATTGGATGGACCACATTGATAATATGGACGCACTTCGCGACGGTATTGGTATGCGCGCTTACGGTCAGCACGACCCCGTTATTGAGTACCGCAACGAAGGCTATGATATGTTTAATGCTATGACCGAGTCTATACGTGAGGAAACCGTTAAGCGTGTGCTTACAGTTAAGGTACGCCGCGAGGAAGGTGTTCAGCGTAAAAAGGTTGCAGAGGAAAGCAATGCCGGCTCGGGTGACAAAACAGTTAGCCGTACTGTAAGAGGCAAAGGCGCTGTGGGTAAGAATGCACCCTGTCCTTGTGGCAGCGGACTTAAATATAAGCGTTGCTGCGGTAAAAACCAAGAATAAAATAAAATAAGAGGGGCGGCGTGCCGTCCCTCTTACCAAAAATTATTTAAGCATATAGTTTATACTTTCGGCAATGTTCCCTACCGCACGCATTGTTTTGCCTGCGGTTTTTGTAATGCTTTTACGGTTGCCCGAAAGCATAACCTTGCCAACAGTGGTTGCAACAACGCCTGTAATAATGCCCGCACCCACGCCTTTTATAAAATCAGAATTTTTGTTGTTCATATTTTTACCTTCCTTTCTCTTTCGATTTCACTATTAGTCTAACCCAAAAGTTTAAAATTACATACTAAGTTCAAGGAGAATTTTTTGAAGCTTTTAACACTAAAAAACGGACTTAAAATTGCATTTTCGCAAAACCCTACTGTTCACTCTTCGGCAATTAATTTATTTATTGCTTGTGGCAGTGGCGACGAAAATGAAAAAAATTACGGCATTGCACACTTTATAGAGCATATGCTTTTTAAAGGAACAAAAAGTTACTCTAACCGTGAGCTTTCGGAAAAAATGGATATGCTTGGCGGTCAGTTCAATGCCTATACTACCAAAGAATATACCTGCCTTTTCTGCCATGTTACTACCTATGACGTTCCCGAGGCATTAAAAATAATTTTAGAAATGGCAACCCTACCTCGAATGGACGAGCAAGAATTTAACACCGAACGCGGAGTTATTTTAGAGGAAATAAATATGTACGAGGACTCGCCCGAGGACTGTGCCGCTGAAGGCATTAGCGAGGTGATTTTCGGCAGTAGCGGTCTTGCTCACAATATCTTAGGCACCGCTAATAATATTGCTAACTTTAAAATTTGTGACCTTATAAACCACCACAAAAAATACTACGTACCCGAAAGAATGGTACTTTCCATCTGCGGTAATTTTGATGAAGATGCTGCCCTCAAGTTAGCAGAAGAATATCTTGGCGGTATGGAGTGTACCGACTTTTATCTTACACCAAACAACATCGAGTTTTGTAGCGGTATAGCTTTAAGGGAAAAAGATTTCGAGCAATCACAAATAATAATTGCCGCGCCCTCGTTTCCCTCTTTCGACGATAGAAGATACGCTGCAAGCGTTTTTTCTGCAATAGTTGGTGGTAATTCTTCATCACGACTTAATATGCACATTCGCGAAAAATTAGGACTTGCTTATTCTATTTACAGCTACCCCGTTACCTATAGCTCTGTTGGTGCATTTTTAATTTCGGCAGGCACGGCCCACAAAAATCAAATTAAGGTAATTGAGGAAATTCTGCGTATTACCGACGAGGTTGTGGGCAGTATAACCGAAGAAGAGCTTTTACGTGTAAAATCGCAATACCGCGCTACAAGCGTACTTGGTAGTGAAAGCATTTCAGCCAAGGCGGCGGCTATTGGCAGAGAGCTGCTTTTCTTCCACAAGTACACAGAACTTAGCGAGGTTATAGAAAAAATTAACTCGCTTAGTTTAAAGGATATACAAGAAATAGGAAAAAGTATTTGGCAAAAAGAAAGGCTCGCCCTTTGTGTTGTAGGCAAGCCGGAAAACATTAAAATATATAAAGACTTGGGGTTTAACTAAAGCATTATGTAGGCTAAGGCAAACATTAGTATTTCGTCACTATTTTCGCCAGAAAGTATAAGCACCATTAAAAGCAGTAAAATTCTATCCGAATCCATCTTAAAGTTTTTAAAATCCAAAAGCTTTAGTATATCGCTACCGAAAAGCCCACGCTTTTCTTGCACCACCTTTGGCTCGGACTTTACTGCTTCTTCGGTCTTTTCTGTTACCTTTGGGGTGTCCTCGCTTTGCATTCGCACAAAGGGTGGTACGTGTGGCATCGACGAGCGCCCACGCATACGAAATAGCTCGTCTGCGGCAGTTCGCTTTTTATTTTCTAAATCAAAATTATCCACTTAAAGCACCACCCCTTAGCACATTTAAAAGTTTAGTATTCCTTGCTCGCGGAATATGGGGATAAGACTTACAAGCTTTAATATCTTTATTGCCTTATCCACCCTTGGTTGCCTCTCCTCGCTTAGATGCGGTTTTAGTGCAAGCAGCAACCCCGAACGGTTATCGTTACCGCTATTTTTTAAAATACTTGCAACCCTCATTAGCGAGCCAACATCTATGTCCCCCAAACCACCCAAATCTTCTAAAATGGGTTGCGACGACTTGTTGGTAGTTTCGTTATTATTACTATTACCCATTAAAGACGCCGCCATTGCCTTTATTTGCTCTACACTGTCGGGGCTTTGCAAAAGCTCGGTTATTTTAGAAGTAAGGTCTTCCATTTTTAAAACCACCTTTTTATTACTTAGAAAGCTCGCGCATAAGCTTTTGAGCTTCGGGAGATTTTAAAATACTATCTAAAGCTTGCTTATTGCTTAAAAGATTTTTTATTTCTTTAGCATTTGCTCCGCCAAGCGAAGATAATACAGAATTAAGATTTCCGCTATTCATTGCAGAAGAAAGTTTCCCCGCATCTACACCTTTTTGCGATGCTACTGCGTTAAGCATTTGCTGTAGCTTGGCTTTATCTATATTAGAAAAATTATCCATATTTACCACCCCTTTTATATTATGATTGGAGTTTGCAAAAAATGCGCATTCTTGTCTTTTCGGATAGCCACGGTAATAGCCATAATATACGCAAGGTTTTAGAGGTGCAGACCCCCGATTACCTTATATTTTTAGGTGACGGTCTGCGCGAAATTGAAACTTTGCAAAGTAGCTACCCTGATATTAAGTTCTTAGCCGTTAAGGGCAACTGCGATTTTGACCCCACTGCCCCCGAAACCGACCTTGCAGTGCTTGGCGGTAAGCGTATACTTTTCACACACGGGCATAACTTTGGCGTTAAGTACGGCACCGAAAGACTAATAGAGGCGGCAAAAAACGCCAATATAGACATTGTACTTTACGGGCACACCCATATAGCAGAAAAAACCTATTTAGACGGGCTTTATATAATCAACCCAGGCTCGTGCTCTCGCGGTCGCGAGAGCGGTAACAGTTATGCCGCGCTTGACATACAAAACGGTGACATTCTGCCAAGCATTATAACACTATAGTATATGTAACATAAACACTCTTTGACAATGTAAGCAAACACGATAAAGGAGAAAATATATATGAAGCTTCTTGCAGTTGACGGAAACAGTCTTATAAACCGTGCCTTTTACGGTATCCGTATGCTTACCACTAAAGACGGTATTTTCACCAACGGCATTTACGGGTTTATAAATATGCTTAACCGCATTATAGAGATGGAAAATCCCGATGGCGTTGCGGTTGCTTTCGACCTTAGAAAGCCCACCTTCCGTCACAAGCTTTATTCCGAATACAAAGCCGGCAGAAAAGGTATGCCCGACGAGCTTGCTTCCCAGCTACCCTTACTTAAAGAATGGCTCGAGCTTATGGGCTATGCCGTTTTAGAAAAAGAAGGCTTTGAGGCCGACGATATTTTAGGTACACTTGCCGCAGCCGTGGAAAAAAGCGGAGACACCTGCATTATTGCAACGGGTGACCGCGACTCGTTTCAGTTAATTTCAGACAACGTAACGGTACTTAATACAGTTACTAAAGGTGGACACCCCGAAATCATAAGGTACGATACCACCGCAATAATGGAAAAGTATGGCGTTTCTCCCAAAAGAATGATAGACATTAAAGCCCTACAGGGTGACGCTTCGGACAACATCCCCGGTGTTGCAGGCGTGGGCGAAAAAACCGCAGGCCAATTAGTTGCCGATTTTGGCGGAATAGATGATATCTACAATAACATTGACACTTTGGATATTAAACCAAACCTTAAGGCTAAACTTTTAGCCTCTAAAGACAATGCATATTTAAGCTACACCTTAGGCGCAATCTGTCGCGATGTGCCTATATCAACCACGCTTACTGACTACCTACCAAAAAAGCGTGACGACCTACAGTTATCCCAGCTTATGACAAGGCTCGAGTTCTTTAGCCTTATGGAAAAGATGGGCATTTCTGCTACTGCTGTTTCGCCAAAGAGTCAGGATAGTGCAAAATACAAGGTGGTAAGCTTTAACGATATAAACCTTGAGGGTACTTGTCACATAGTCTATAACGGTGGTTCTGCTGCCGTTAGCTGTGGCGAGCTTGTAGCCGAAGTGCCAAACGATAAGTTACAAAGCCTTCTAAATAGCGATATTCCTAAAGATATTTACAACTGCAAGGAGATTTACAAGGCATACCCCGACACAAAGAATGTTGTGTTTGACAGTATGCTTGCGGGGTATCTATGCAGTCCGTCTGCTAAAAGCTACGAACTCGAAAGACTTGCGGCAGAGTACAGCGCTGTGACACCCGAATTTGAGGGTGAAACAACTGAACTAATAACACTCGCCGCCATCTTGCGCGAGGTTACAAAATGCCTTAATAAAGAGATAGAAGACAAGGGCTTCACTGCCCTTTTAAGTGATATAGAGCTTCCACTTTCTAAGGTATTAGCCGCAATGGAAAGCACAGGTTTTTTGGTTGACACTACCGGTATTGAGCAGATGGGCAAGCGTTTAGAGTCTACCCTAAAAGAGCTCCAAGAGGGTATCTACGCTTGTGCAGAGTGCGAGTTTAATATTAATTCGCCAAAGCAGTTGGGCGAGGTGCTTTTTGAAAAGTTAGGTCTCCCCTGCAAAAAGAAAACAAAAAGAGGATATTCTACTAACGCCGAGGTTTTAGAGGGACTCCAAGAAGAACATCCGATAATAGAGCTGATTTTAGAGTACAGAAAATTGGGTAAGCTTAAATCCACATACTGCGATGGACTTGTAGCCTTTGCAGATGAAAACGGCAGAATCCATTCTACCCTAAACCAAACCGAAACTCGTACGGGTAGAATAAGCTCGTTAGAGCCTAACCTACAGAATATCCCCGTAAGAACACCCGAGGGCAGAGAGCTTAGGCGCTTTTTTAAAGCCACCGACGGCTACACCCTACTTGATGCCGACTACAGCCAAATTGAGCTACGCGTTTTAGCGCACATAGCCGATGATGCGCGTATGAAGGATGCCTTTTTAAGTGGCGCAGATATTCACTTAAGCACCGCCGCAAGTGTGTTCTCGTTACCCGAAAGTATGGTAACACCCATTATGCGTAGCAGAGCAAAGGCGGTTAATTTTGGTATTGTTTATGGTATTGGCGCCTTTTCTTTGGCTAAGGATATCGGCGTTACAAGGAAAGAGGCTTCCGACTACATTAAGGGTTATATGCAGAACTTTAGCGGTGTTGCCGACTATATGGACAAGGTTGTAGCAGATGCTAAGGAAAACGGCTACGTTGTAACCCTCTTTGGTAGACGCAGATATCTGCCCGAGCTTACCTCCTCTAACGGAATGCTACGCGCGTTTGGTGAAAGGGTTGCTCGAAATATGCCAATACAGGGTACTGCGGCAGACATAATAAAAATTGCTATGGTTAAGGTGCATAACCGAATAGTACGCGAAAAGCTTGATGCACGAATTATTATGCAGGTACACGATGAGCTTATTATTGAAGCGCGTGAAGAGATTTCCGATTACGTATCAGGGCTTTTGACAGAGGAAATGCAAAATGCCGTCGAACTTTCGGTACCGCTTATAGCTGATACAAATATTGGTAAAACCTGGTACGATGCAAAGGGTTAATTTTATGGAATTAGAAATTATTTTAGCCGCACCCCAAGATGCCCAGGATATTGAAAAAATAGAAAAAGAATGCTTTAGCAAACCTTGGACAAAGGAAAACATCATAGAATCATTAGAGAATTCTACCGTGTTTTTTGTAGCAAAGCTCAAAGGAGAAACGGTTGGCTACTGCGGTATGCAAAACGCTTCTGGTGATGGATATATCACCAACGTTGCAGTAACTAAAACCGCACGTGGAAAGGGAGTTGCTACTCGTCTTTTAGAAGCACTTTTCGACTTTGCGAAAACTAATGAACTTAATTTTATTAGCCTTGAGGTCCGTAAGAGCAACAGCACAGCCATTTGCCTTTACAACAAAATGGGCTTTACATCAGTAGGCACTCGCAAAAACTTTTACTCCGACCCACGCGAAGATGCCATTATTATGACAAAGTATTTTTAATTTAGGTGAACAATATGTATATCCTTGCAGTTGAATCGTCTTGCGATGAAACCTCGGTTGCCGTATGTAAAGGGCGCGAGGTACTTTCAAATATAGTTGCAACACAAATTGCCGAGCACGCGCTATACGGCGGTGTTGTGCCCGAAATTGCTTCGCGTAGACATTGTGAATCTATCTCCGAGGTCTGCGAAGAGGCTTTGCGACAAGCTGATATTTGGTACGAGGACATTAATGCCGTTGCGGTTACCTTTGCTCCCGGACTTATCGGCGCGCTACTCGTCGGCGTGAACTTCGCTAAGGGCCTTGCAAAAAGCCTTAACGTTCCGCTTATACCCGTTCACCATCTGCGTTCGCATATTGCGGCAAACTACATAACCTACCCTGAGCTCCACCCTGAGTTTTTGTGCCTTTTAGTTTCGGGCGGAAATAGTCACATTATAAGGGTTACCGATTATTGCAAATTTAATGTTATCGGCAGAACGCGTGACGATGCCGCAGGCGAATGCTTTGATAAAACTGCCAGAGCTTTAGGGCTTCCCTATCCTGGCGGCGTAAAGCTTGATAAAATAGCAGAAGAAGGCAACCCAAACGCATATAAACTACCTCACCCAAAGGTTGATGGCGCACCCTACGATTTTAGCTTTTCGGGGCTTAAAACTGCTGTTATAAACCTTATACACAACGCAAAACAAAAGGACGAGGAAATTAACGTTGCCGATTTGGCGGCGGCTGTTAGACAAAAGGTTTGCGATATTGCAATAGAAAACACAATGTTAGCATTAAAAGACACAGGACTTAAAACCTTGGTGGTAGCGGGTGGTGTTTCGGCAAACAGTCTTTTAAGAAAAAGGTTACAGGAAGAATGCGAAAAACTCGGCTACACTTTATATATACCCGAGCTTAAATACTGTGGTGACAATGCCGCTATGGTAGGTGTTCAGGCGTACTATGAATATCTTAACGGCAACATCTCCGATATGTCCCTTAACGCCACCGCAACACTACCTATAGATTACAATAACAAGAGTGAATAATATGGAACATCTTAACTCAAACAAAATAAAAAGGGCGGTAATTATAAGCGACCTCTCCTGCTTTGGCAAGTGTTCGCTTACCGTTTCGCTACCTATAATATCCCACTACGGCATTGAGGCGGTGCCTCTGCCTACCGCATTGCTTTCTAACCACACGGGCGGATTCGAGGATTACACCTGCATTGATTTAAGCGAACCGATGAATAGCATAGCTTTAAAGTGGAAGGCTTTAAAGCTGAATTTCGATTGCATATACACAGGCTATTTTAGTGACCCTAAGCAAATAGAAATAGCTTTAGATTTTATTAAGGAATTTAAAAAGCCCGATACCCTGCTTATTGTTGACCCCGTTATGGGTGACAACGGCTGCCTTTATACAGGGCTTGACAAAAGCTTTATAAGTGGTATGCAAAAGCTTTGCTCAATAGCAGATATAATTACACCGAATCTTACCGAAGCGGCGCTATTAACCGAGCTTACCGTAGACGACGACCCGCATTTGATATTAGAAAAGCTTACTACAAAAAATGTAATTATTACGGGCGTTAAAACAAACGAAAAAATAGGTTGCAAAGCGCGAATAAACGGCAAAGAATTCGAGATACAAAAGTCGTATATTGACCGCCAACTGCACGGCTGTGGTGATGTTTTTACCTCTGCTTTGTGCGGCGAGCTTTTATCGGGCAAGGAAATGCAAGATGCCGTTATAAACGCAGCAGAATTCTGCGACCTATGTATAAGAGAAACAGACAAAGAGCACCCCTACCACAGCTACGGACTTAGATTTGAAACTGTTTTAAAGAAATGGAGTACACTATGATTACCTTTGAGGATATAAAAAAGAATGCAACAGTAAAAACCTATATCGACGCCGCTGACAAGGCACTTAACGTGCTTGGCTTTACCGAGCATAGCTACGGTCACGTAACCTTTGTTGCAACAAAGGCAGAGCAAATTCTTAGCACTCTCGGATATTCCGAAAGGGAAATTGAGCTTGCAAAAATTGCGGCATATCTGCACGATATAGGCAACCTTATAAACAGGGTTGACCACGCGCAAAGCGGTGCGGTAATTGCCTTTAGAATACTTGATAATTTAGGTATGGACCCAAAGGAAATTGCAACGGTTGTAACCGCTATCGGCAACCACGACGAAGGCACAGGTGTTCCCGTTGATGCAGTAAGCGCCGCCTTGATTCTTGCCGATAAATCGGATGTTCGAAGAAGCAGAGTTAGACACACCGACCCTAATACCTTTGACATTCACGACAGGGTAAACTACTCTGTAGAAGCTGCAGCACTTGAGGTGGATACAGATAAAAAAACTGTAACGCTTAGCATTAAAATTGACCAACAGCTTGGCAGCATTATGGATTATTTTCAAATTTTTATGGCTCGTATGCAGCTTTGCAAAAAAGCGGCAGAAATGCTCTCGCTTACCTTCCATCTTGTTATTAACGACCAACCTTTAGGTTAATAAGAACAACAAAATCCGTAGGCTGACGCCTACGGATTTTTTATCTATTTTGGTACTTTAGTGTTACACTTACCGCCGCATTGCTTTGCGTACGGACAGCCTATACAAGCTTCGCCGCGTTTTTTGGCTTTATACAAGTAATATATAACAAGCGCGGCAATGATAACTAAAAGTAAAACTATTATTGCATCTTTCATAATTATTAAACCGTAACCATTTCTTTTTTCTTTAGCTTTTCTAATTGTTCTGCTTTTAGCCTTTTATTAGTGTTGTTTATAAGCAAAAGTACAATAGAAACCATAACGGCTATAGCAATCAATCCGCCAACTGCCGCGGCAACATTTAGAACCTCACCCGTAACTATAGTACCGATGGTATAAACGAAATATGCTATGGTATAGCCCACACCTAACTGCAGACCAATGCCTCCCCACAACCATTTTGCGCTTTTCATTTCCGAGTTCATAGCGCCGATTGCTGCAAAGCACGGTGGAGAATAAAGGTTGAACATAAGATATGCAAGAGCCGCTACCTTAGTTATAGCCATAATTCCTGCCGCCTCTGTGCCAGTTCCTCCTACAAGGGCAAGTTCTTCGGTGTCAATAAGATTTTCCAAACCAACAAAGCAAACAGCTAAAGTGCCAACAACGTTTTCTTTGGCTATAAAGCCTGTTATTATGGCGGCGGCAAGCTGCCACGAAAGCACGCCAACGATTGGCACAAACAAATATGCGAAAGGATAAGCAATAGATGCAAGAATTGAAGCATCAGCAGATTTAGCAACTGTAAACTGCCAAGTAAATGTTTGCATAATCTGTACTGCCATATTGCATAAAAGAATAATTGTGGCAGCCTTTACTATGTAAGCCCAACCTCTGCTACACATTGATTTAAATGCACCGATAAAGGATGGCACTTTGTATTCGGGAAGCTCGATTATAAAAAATGATTTTTTAGCACTGTTACCCGTTATTTTATTTATAAGTAATGCGCCAAGGAAAATAATTACAATTCCCGAAAGATACATAAGCGTACTTACCCAACCGGCATTATTAAAAAATGCGCCTGCAAACAATGATATAACAGGAATTTTAGCACCGCACGGCATAAACGGAGCAAGCATAGCGGTGGTCCTACGTTCGCGTTCGTTACGAATAGTGCGGCTTGCCATAACACCAGGAACTGCACAGCCGATACCAATTACAAACGGAATAACCGACTTGCCCGAAAGACCAACCTTTTTAAATATAGGGTCAAGCACTACTGCAACACGCGACATATATCCGCAGTCTTCGAGCAATGCCAATAAAAAGTACATTACCATTACAAGCGGTAGAAAGCCTATAACTGCAACCATACCGCCAATAACGCCATCTACAAGAATGGCGGAGAGTAGTGGGTTTGCATCTGCAAGTAGTTCACCTACAAAGCCTTGAAAAATTTCAAGTAACGGAACAAGCCCCGGAATAGAGGTACCGCCAATTTCTACACCCTCTGCAATCCAGGTGCCAAGGGTGGTTTGAGATATGTAAAAAACAAGGAACATAACTACCGCAAATATGGGAATACCAAGCCACTTGTTTGTAAGCACAGCATCAATTTTATCGCCGAAGTTTTTATCCTTTGTGAAAGACTTACGTGTTTCAACCTCTTTAACAATGCTTTTTACAAATTCAAAGCGCTTGCGGTCGGCAAACTTAACAGCCGCTTTATCCTTAAGGTCTATTTCACCTTGAGTATATGGTGCTTTCTGAGTGTTATTTATATTATCAATAGCCGTCTGTACTACCGCCTTTAATCCATCTGAAGATGTAGAAATGGTATTAACTACAGGGCAACCAAGTAATGCCGACAACGTTTCGTTATCAATTTTAGTTTCCTTTTTCTTATTGATATCGCTTTTATTTAAGGCAACTACAACAGGAATACCAAGCTCTAAAATCTGGGTTGTAAAGAAAAGACTACGGCTAAGGTTAGTAGCATCAACGATATTAATAATAATGTCGGGATTTTCTTTCTTTACGTAGTCGCGGGTGATACTTTCCTCACTTGTAAAGGGTGACATTGAATAAGCACCTGGTAAATCGACAGCAAAAATCTGTTCACCGCCTGTATACGCTTTTTTTATAGGGCGTTCTTTTTTATCTACAGTAACACCTGCCCAGTTACCCACCTTTTCATTGCTGCCCGTAAGCGCATTATACATAGTGGTTTTACCAGAGTTTGGGTTGCCTGTTAATGCAATTCTCATTAATAATTCTCCTTAGTAAAATTTTTATCGCGCAGTTAGCCGTTGCTAACTGATATGTAAAAAAACAACCAACCGACTGTCTTTTTTAAACTATAATGGCTTCAGCCAGTTGATTATCTATATTATACCTGCCATCTTTAATAGAAACAACACAACCGCCTTTTAGGTGCGATATTACAGTTATAGTCTCCCCGCTATAACAACCAAGTGAAAACAAAAATGCATCTAACTCCTCATCATCGGTTAGAATTTCTTTAATAATATACTCTCTTCCCTCTTGGGCATTTTTTAAATTCACTTGAATCACCACCAATCGAGTTAGCCTTTGCTAACTGCACCTTATCAAAATCAGTTAGCCGTTGCTAACCTTGTTTTATTATATCATAAAAAGGTACCTTGTCAAGCGATTTAGTACAACTTTTTTACAAATTTTGTAAAAGATTGCTTTTTTTATAAATTGTGCTATAATGTATATATAGAATTAAAAAGGGGGTTGTGATATGCCGCTAAAAGAATCGGGCGAAATGTACCTTGAATCTATATACGTTTTATGCAAATCGCAACCGTCGGTGCGTTCTATCGACGTTGCAGAGTATATGAACTACTCAAAGCCAAGTGTTAGCCGCGGCGTTGGTTTATTAAAAAAAGCGGGTTATATAGAGGTCGACCGCGACGGGTTTATATCCCTTACAAAAGAGGGAGAAGCCAAGGCACACCAAATTTTCGAACGGCACACCATACTAACCAACATTCTAATTAAGCTTGGGGTCGACGAGCAAACCGCCGCAGAAGACGCCTGCCGAATTGAGCACGTTATAAGCGAAAAATCATTTAATATACTTAAAAATCTATTAAAATAAAAAGCTACACAAAATTCGGATTGTGTAGCTTTTTTCAATTATTATTCTGCGCTAAAGTTATCTTTACCTACAGCGCATAGAGGACACTCGAAATCGTCGGGGATATCCTCCCATTTGGTACCTGGAGCAATACCGCCCTCCTCGTAGCCTTCGGTTTCATCGTACACCCAGCCACATACATCACAAACGTATTTCATACTTTCACCTCCAAGATTAATATTATTTGTAATTGTTTTATTTGTTATTTATTTTATTTCCTCAAAATCCACTGCGCCGTGTTTACATAGCGGACAAATAAAATCCTCGGGTAAGGTTTCACCCTCGTAAACGTATCCGCAAATTTTGCACACGAAGCCCTTTTTACCCTCGGTTTCAGGTTTTGGTTTTACGTTGTTTTGGTAGTAGGTATAGGTCATAGTTTCTTTTTCATTTATAACCCTTGCCTCACTAACAGAACAAATAAACATACCGTGCGTGTCAAGGTCGACATACTGCTCTACCTTTAAAGACATAAACGAGTTTATATAGCGTGGTAAAAACACAAGTCCGTTATCCGAACGCAAAGGCTTGCAGTCTTTAAACTTATCTACATTTCTGCCACTTCTGAAACCGAAGCTCTCAAACACACTAAAAGGCGCTTCAACAGTAAGGCAGTTAATGTTCATTTTACCCGTTTGTTTTATAACGTGGTGTGAATAGCTTTCCTTGTTTATTGTAACAGCAATTCGGTTAGGCGTATTGGTAACCTGAGTAACGGTGTTTACAATAAGTCCGTTGTCCTTCTTGCCATCGTTAGAGGTTATTACATAAAGTCCGTAGCCTATATTAAATAGTGCGGTAAGGTCGTTTTTGTTAGCTACATCGCCGTTAATAGCAATATAGTCGCGGCAAAGCTCATCACTTAAAAGCTCTAACTGAGAGCTGCTTTGCTCGCCCAAAGCTGATAAAATGCTAACCGTAGGCTCTATATATGTTAGGTTTTTGCAGCCCTCTAACATACCCTTCATAACCTTTGCCGCCAATGGTGCCCAGCTACCATTCTCTATAAATCCAACAGTTCTGTTGCTGAAGTTACGCTCTGTAAGATGAGAGATAAACTCGCGCATAAAGGGGAAAATTTCGGCATTATAGGTAGTAGTGGCAAGCACAAGCTTACTGTATCTAAAAGCGTCTTCAACCGCCTCTGCCATATCACAACGCGCAAGGTCGTTTACTACAACCTTTGGACAGCCTTTTGCCCTTAGACTTTCGGCAAGCTTTAACACCGCTTTTTTGGTGTTACCATAAACCGAGGTGTACGCAATTACAATTCCCTCTTCCTCGGGCTGATAGCTTGACCAGGTATTATATCTGCCAATATAGTGTTCAAGATTATCTGTAAGCACAGGACCGTGCAAAGGGCAGATGGTTTTAATTTGGAGGGTTGCCGCTTTCTTTAAAAGATTTTGCACCTGTGCGCCGTATTTACCAACTATACCAATATAGTAACGACGAGCCTCGCAGTCCCAATCTTCTTCTACGTCAAGTGCGCCGAATTTGCCAAAGCCATCGGCAGAGAAAAGCACCTTCTCTTTACTTTCGTAGGTAACAATAACCTCAGGCCAGTGCACCATAGGTGCGGTAACGAAGGTGAGTGTATGCTCGCCAAGGCTTAAAGTATCACCCTCGCCTACTACAATTTGATTATCGGCAAAATCGGTACCAAAAAAGTTTTGCATCATAGTAAATGCTTTTTTAGAAGCAACGATTTTTGCCTTTGGGTAGTTTTTAAAGAAATTATAGATATTAGCCGAATGGTCGGGCTCCATGTGCTGTACTATTAAATAATCGGGCTTTCTATCCCCTATAGCGTTAGTGATATTATCGAGCCATTCGTGTGTAAAGTTAGCATCGACTGTATCCATAATAGCAATTTTTTCGTCTATAATAGCGTAAGAATTATATGCCATACCGTTTGGTACAACATATTGCCCCTCGAACAAATCTATCTTATGGTCATTAACGCCAATGTATTTTATGCTGTCGGAAATGAACATTAAATATACCTCCCTTATGAATATCCTATGTGTATTATAATAGTGTTTGTTGAAACACTGCGTGTTTCATATTGTGCTATGCATAATATATGTTTGCGTATAACGCAAACTACAAATAGATTGTTGTTTTGCTGAACTATATCCATTATAAACGATATCTATTATTTTGCCAAGAGATAAATGCAATATGTAACAAAAAATTTTAAAAGCCAATGTGACTTTTCACATTGGCTTAAAGAATATTTATCTTTTTTCAAATCCAACAAGTATTCCGCCGCGCTCGGCATAAAAGCTACAAAGTCCACGAAGCGTATGAATAGTTATCTGTGCCTCGGGGAAGTTTACCTCGATATCATGTGCAAGTTTATTTGCAACAGTTTCATTAAAGCAGTGAGCTATACTTACTCTACCCTTTTTTAAGCCCGCGTTTTGTAGGTGTTCAACAATAGTTTTCAGGGCTTTTTCTGCACCTCTGCATTTATTAAGCGGCTGAAGGTCACCTACATCACTTGCCTTACCTACCACGCGAATACCAAGCAGTCCTGCCATTTTTGCTACCGCTGGCTTAACCCTGCCATTATTAGCAAAATTCTGCATAGATTCAAGCATAAATAAAAGGCCTGTGTTTTTAACGTATTCGTTTATGCTTTGGCAAACGGTTTCAAACTCGCCACCTTCTAAAATAAGTCTTTGCAGTTCCCTTATCATCAAGGTAATCTCAGGGCCGGCAGAAAGTGAATTGATCACAAACACTTGTCTTCCTTTATGCTCTTCCTCATAGGTTTCCTTTGCAAGTACAGCGGCATTATAACTGCCGGAAAGTGTACCGGTTATAGTTACGCAGAACACAAACTCTGCATCACCAAAAGCCTCTAACCAGTCGGTAGCATTGGGGCAAGAGGTACTCGACCTTCCGCGGTATTCCTTAAGCTCGGTTACCATTTTTTCAACGTCGAGCATTGTATCATCAATATACTCTTTATTATCGGTAATAATTTTAAGCGGTGCGACATTGAAATTGACGCCATCGAGTGACACTAAATCGCAGGCCGAATCGGCAACTATTTTAACTTTGTTAATATCCATTGTTATTTCCTTTCTTGCGAAAACACTAATTTGATTTGCTACAAAAATTATATTAACAAAGCTATATTATATCAACCTACCGTTTAAATATTTAACTATCCTTATGAATTTTAATTTGTAGAAATCCAAAAAAGCCACTCTACTTAGAGTAGAATGGCTTTAATTTAAGCTTTTAATAGTTCAAAAAGAAAATCACAAAGGTCATCAAAATTGCCATTTGGGAACTCACTTATATCGCAATTTTCTTTGTTTATTAAGTTATCCGTAAGCAAAAACACCTGCATACCAAGAGTCTTAGCAACCATATCATCACCAACATCGTTGCCCACCATTACACATTCGTTGCACTCTACACCGAGTTTGTTTGCAATTTCTTTATAATAGTTCAGGTTAGGCTTGCTGTGTTTACAGTTTTCGTATGTAGTAACATATTCGAATTCATCGAAGCTGAGCCCTGCCCAAGAGATGCGGTTTTCGGTAGCTATTTTTGGGAATATAGGGTTTGTTGCAAGCGCTACCTTTGTGCCCTTTTGCTTGAGGGTTTTAATAAGCTTGGGCGCGCCCGAATGAACACCGCAAATTTCCTTTATTTTACCAAATTCCGTTTTATAGAATTCATCAAAATAAGGTTTGTCTGCAAAAACTCTTTCGCCAAATACCGTTGAGAAGGATTGCCAAAAAACCTGCTCGTTAGTAGTTTTACCGTTATTTATAATCATAGCTTTGGTGCCTTGCCAAACCGCTTTAATTAAATCCTCGGGATTATATCCTCTGCTTTTAAGCTTTTGGCTTAGACCCCCGAAATACGCATTAACGAATACGTCTTGGTCCATTGGAAGCAAGGTTCCGTCGAGGTCGAATAATACTGCTTTAATACCCATACCATCACCTTTTTACATTTTAAGTAAAATCAATTTTATCATAAATGCTTTTAAAAATCAAATTCAATTTAAGCCCTTTGCGTTTATTAAAGAATTTTTAGGGTATACTGTTTTTGAATTAAGAAAGGAGATTTACTATGATAGAAAGTGATACTATAAAGCTTTTGCGCGAATGTGACGCGGGTGTAAAAATGGGTGTTAAATCTATAGATGATGTTATCGACTACGTAAAATCGCAATCTTTAAAAGAATATCTTAACGCTTGTAAAGATGAACATCAAAAGCTTGATAAAGAAATCAACCACGAGCTTGAGCGTTTTAATGACGAAGGTAAAAATCCCAATCCAATAGCAAGCTCAATGTCGTGGCTTAAGACGAATATGAAGCTTATAATGCACGAAAGTGATAGCACCATAGCAGACCTTATGACCGACGGCTGTAATATGGGTGTTAAGTCACTAAACAAATACCTTAACGAATACGAGGCAGCCGAAGAAAAGGCAAAGGATATCGCAAAGCGTCTTATTAACCTTGAAGAAAGCCTTGCTATTGATATTAGAAAATATCTATAAACAAAAAGCAATCAAAAGCTATAATAAAAAATAGCGATTAATGTGCCCCCTGTCAAGTAGACAGACTAAAAAACAAAAAGAATAAGTTAAATGAATAGATTCTTTCATCTCCCCCTGCTGCGCAGCAGGGGGAGATTTTTCGTCACGCGGCGGTGG
>JAZNZF010000048.1:0-63364 GCA_045594795.1 Acutalibacteraceae bacterium
GACACCGTTCGAGTATTTCTTCGCCACCGCCGCGTGACGAAAAATCTCCCCCTGCTGCGCAGCAGGGGGAGATGAAAGAATCTATTCATTTAACTTATTCTTTTTGTTTTTTAGTCTGTCTACTTGACAGGGGGCACATTATTTCCCGCTGCTTTAGTTTTTTATTTCTTAGTCCAGGTAGTTGGTATAAGCACAAATAGTATTGGGTAAATTTCAAGTCTGCCCAAAAGCATTGCAAACGAAAGTATAATTTTAGAAAAATCCGAATATGCTAAGTAATTAGCCGTTGGACCTACCCCCGCAAAGCCAGGGCCTATATTGTTAAAACAGGCTGCCGTTGCAGAAATGTTAGTTTCAATAGACATTGGCTCTATACAAAGCAGTAAAAATATTAACGCAAAAGCAAACATATATACTATAAAATATGCGCCTACGCCTTGTAGTGTATCCTCGTCTATTCGTTTGCCGTCAATCTGCACCGCGCTAACAGAACGGGGATGCAAAATTCTTAAAAACTGGCGCTTTATTATTTTAAACAAAATTACTATGCGCGATACCTTCAATCCACCCGCGGTAGAGCCTGCGCAACCACCGATGAACATTAATATAAACAATACACATTTTGCCAAGGTTGGCCATAAATCGAAGTTTGTAGTAGCATAACCCGTGGTGGTTAATATAGATGAAACCTGAAATGTCGAATATCGCAAGGTTTCCAAAACACTACTATACATAGGGGATATGCTAAATGTTATAATTGCAATAGCCAGTACAACTACGCCTACATACACCCAAAGCTCGCAGCTTCTTAAAACTGCGCCAAAGCGACGTCGCAAAATCAGATAATACACGTTAAAATTAACGCCGAAGGCGAGCATAAATATTGCAATTAACCACTGTAAAATAGGGGCATAACCACCTATACTATCTGCTTTTACACCAAAGCCGCCCGTACCCGCAGTACCAAATGAATGTACCACACTTTCAAAAAGAGGCATACCAAAAGCCCATAAAACAATTATTTCGATAAGGGTTAATACAACGTAAATTAAATACAGAATTTTTGCTGTATCGCGAACCTTTGGAACAAGCTTGTCCACACTTGGACCAGGCACTTCAGCTCGAAGTATGTGCATACTTCTACCCGTTACCGACGGCATTAATGCCACTACAAGCACTATTACACCCATACCACCTAACCAGTGCGTAAAGCTACGCCAGAACATTGCCGCACGGCTTAAATCTTGCGGCGCAGACAGTATAGATGCGCCCGTTGTAGTAAAGCCGCTTACGGTTTCAAAAACGGCGTCTACATAGCTTGGTATTTCGCCCGAAAGGGTAAAGGGCAGTGCGCCTATTAAAGAAAGCACAATCCACGAAAGCGCTACTATTACGAAGCCATCTTTTGCAAAAATTACATTATTACGTTTTTTTAATATTGTGGTAAGCGCAAAGCCAAGTGCCGCCGCTACCACTGCTGTTAAAAGATATATCCAACCACAGCTTTCTCTATATATAAGCGAAACTATGGTGGGTAAAAGCAGTGCTACGGCCTCAAGCTTGGTTATTTGACCTATCATATAAAAAACCATTTTATGATTCATATTTTTTCGCCTACTTTAGAATATCTGATATATCGTTCAACTTGCGGTTTTGCGAAATAACAACCACCCTGTCACCCGCCATTATGCAGTCGTTACCAGAGGGAATAAAGGTTTTTCTGCCGCGTATAATACCCGCTATAAGAACACTCTTTTGCAGTTTCAGATTGCTTAAGGGTATGTTTACAATTCGGCTATCATCAATAACCGTAAACTCTACCGCCTCGGCCTCACCGTCCATAAGCTTGTAAAGTGTTTCAACACTACTGCCAAGCGAGTTTTTGAGGGCGCGTGCATAACGCACAAGCACGTCTGAAATGGTCTTGTGGGGTGAAATTATTGAATCTAACCCCAAGTTTTCTGCCATAGCCGCGAGTTCGTCGCGGTTGATTTTTGAAATTACCTTTGGTACGTTTTGCGATGAAGCGAATATAGAAACGAGTATATTCTCCTCGTCCATACCTGTTAGCGAAACGAATGCATCAATATCCTGTAAGCCTTCTTCTAAAAGTAGCTCTTGATGTGTTCCATCTCCATATATAAGCGTGGCTTTGGGTAGAGCCTCACTAAACCTGCGGCACTGCTCTTTACTGCGGTCGATTATCTTTACTTGGTTGCCTGCGGCTATTAGCATCGCGGCAAGATAATAAGCGGTACGGCTTGCGCCCAAAATCATAACATTTTTAGCGCCGCGCCGGAGGACGCCCATAGAATTAAGTAGCTTGTGTATTTCTATAGGTGTTGCTGTTATGCCAATTCTATCACCCGTTTGCAGAGTAAAGCTACCGTCGGGGATATATACGTTTTCGCCGCGCTTTACAACGCAAACCAAAAAGTTTTCTTTATATTTATCACGAAGGTCACAAACACGAATTCCGTCTAAAACGGTACCCTCTTTAACCCTAAGTTCTATAAGCTCTAATTTGCGCCTCGCAAAAGGCTCTACCTTTACTGCTGAAGGGAGTTTCAGTATGTTAAACAAAGCCTCTGCGGCAAGCTTTTCTGGGTTGATGGTGATTGAAATATCAAGCTGGTCCTTCATAAAACCAAGGCTTTGGTCGTTGTACTCGGGGTTACGAATACGTGCGATGGTGTTTTTTGCACCAAGCCTTTTTGCTAAAAAGCAGCTAAGCATATTAAACTCGTCAGAGCCTGTTACGGCAATTAAAAGTTCAGCCTTTGCCACCTCAGCCTCCATTAAGGTCTCGCAGTCGGCACCGTTACCGCAAACGCCCATAACGTCGTATACGTTTGTAACCTCGCTTAAGGCCGCGCGGTCGGTATCCATAGCAATTAGGTTGTGTCCTTCCGCCGAAAGACTGCTTATTATAGCCGCACCGATTTTACCGCAGCCAACAACAATAACGTTCAATTTACGCACTCCTTTAAATACAAAATACGCTGTGCCACTAAAACTTATTATTTGCATTATACCACTTTGATAAACGATTTTCAATAGGTACAAAATTAAGACTTAAACAAAAAATCGGCGCAAAACTCACGCGCCGATTTTTTTGTTTATTACATATTTTGGAGTAGTTCTTTTGCGGCTTTGTGTGCCTCGTAGACGTACTCGCTGTCAGCTACTATTTCCTCTAATTCCTCTTTAGTGCGGTCAGAGAAAAGCGCTTTAAAGGACTCGTACTTTTCGTTATCCACCTCGTCGGGCTCCTCTATAACTACCTCTTGCTTTTTCTCCTGTGGTTCTGATACTGCCTCGTTTAAGCTATCTCTACGTTCTTTTAAGAATAAGATATATGCCCACTCGGCGTTATTATAATACTCGCGCTGGTCCGAAAGCACCGACTCTAACTCCTCGTCGCTTAATGCCATAATCTCGTTAAAGAAGGCATCTGCCGACTCGTTCTCGCTAACGAGTGGGTCAAGGTACTTTTCTATATCCTTAGCATTCATTGAATGAAGCTCGTCTAAAATGCGGTTAGTCTCCTCCTCGTCAACCTCGAAGGTATGCGAAATTACCGCCTCACCTATCTCGCACTGCATAGGGTCTTTGGGAGCGTCTACACCCTCAAGAATTCCGTCAGCACTTATATACTCGGAAACAATCTGCCTACCCTCGTCGGTAAACCTTTCCAAGTCTTCGGGTTTAATGGGAATTTTCATTTCCGCTTTTTTGAAAATTATATCGGTTAATTCTATACAGTCTTTACAAATAGCGTTTGCAGTATTGCCTGTAAAAATATCCTCGCCGAAAACCGAGAACAAACCTATCTTTTTACCACAAAGCATACATTTATTAGCCATATAAGAACCTCCACAAATAAATAATTTGTCAAGCTATTATACCAAATTTATGTAGTTTTTGCAAGTATAATTACCTTAACACACGCCTTGCCACCATAATACTTAAACTAAGCTTTAACAAATCGGGTACTATAAAGGGCAATGTAAGAGTTATGAACGCTACTAAAAATCCGCCCTCGGCACCGTTTATTTTAAAGTACCACAACGCTCCAAGAATGTAAGTAACTATCAACCCTGTGGGTATACCTATCCTGACCGCAGCGGTCTTTGAAAACAAGCTTTCTAAAAGCCAATAAATTAACGACATTATAAGAAAGCCAATAATATATCCGCCGTTTGCCGAAAGCAGTATGCCAACACCACCCGTAAAGCCGCTAAAGATAGGCAGACCTAAGGCTCCAAGTAAAATATAAACAAAAACACTTATTGTGCCAAGCCTACCGCCCAAAATTAAAAGTGCTAAAAACACTCCGCAAGTCTGCATAGTAATAGGCGGTGAAAAAGGTATGGAAATAAAAGCACAAACCGATATTAAAGCCGCAAAAACTGCAACAAGAATATAACCTCTAAAGCCGCTTTTATTTATTTTCATATCTCCCACCACCTTATTACCCTACATTATATACAAGGGTTAAAGGCTTGTCAATTACTTTCGGCTTTTGCCGTAAAACATTTCGCGTATGCCCATTAGTATAAGCGCTATGCCAAAAATCTTTTGTAGCAGTCCTTCACCAAAAGCTGATGAGAGGTAAATTCCAAGCAACGCGCCCGGTATACCGCCCAATATAAAAGGCACCAAGGGCTTTAAACGTATAGAGCCACGCTTTAAATATATTAATATTGCAATTATGGCGCTTGGTATAAAGAACATAAGGTTAATACCCTGTGCGCGAAACTGCTCTACCCCTGCAAAAATGGTAAGATACAGTATTAAAGTACCGCCTCCGCCAAGCCCCATACCTCCCAATATTCCCGAAATTAATCCCGCAAGTATAGCCGCTATACTCATTTTAAAATCAACCTTATCCCTGCATAGATAATAAGCCCACCGAAAACCCTATGCAGCCACTTTTTCGGTATTTTTGAAAGTATATATGTCCCCAATACAGCGCCTAATATTCCGGGCAGTATATATGGTAAGCCGTCCGAAAATTGGAGTCTACCTTTTAAAAGATATGTTGTAAGGGATACCACCGATATTGGTAATATAACCGCTATAGAGGATGCGTGTGCGCGTTTATCGTCAATTCCGCACCGCCTTAGCATTGGCACGGCAACTATGCCTCCGCCCGCGCCAAACATACCGTTAAGCGTGCCAATTATTACACCGCCAAAAAGCTTTTTTAAATTGCCCTTCATTATTTTTACTCTCCCATTTTTACATTAAAATGCTTGTTTTTTAAAAAAGTACTTTATTATTTTGCCATTTTGTTATATTATATATGTAGACTATTTTATTTTTTCTTTAGGAGTGCACTCAAATGGCAAACAAGGTAAAGATAAATCTTTTCGATAACGAGTTTACTATAAACACCGAGGAGAACGAAGAATATATTAAAAACCTTGCCACCGAAATTAACGCACGGTTTAAAAAGCTTACCGAAGAAAACGGCTTTTTATCGCCCACAATGGTTGCTTCTATAGCCGCCTTGCAATACTGCGACGAGGCTAAAAAGCGCCGACTTGAGTGTGAAGAACTAAAGGTTAAATCTAAAACCGCCTTAGAGCTTGAGGCAAATGCTAGATTAGAACTTACCGAGGCCAAGCTTGAAATCGGGCGTCTTTGCCGCGAAAATAGAGAAATACGTATAAAGATGGAGCAGAAATGATAGAGATTCTTTCACCCGTTGGTAATACCGAGTGCCTTAAAGCAGCAGTGCGTTCGGGGGCAGATGCGGTTTACCTTGGTACGTCACAATTTAATGCGCGCAGAAATGCAGATAATTTTTCCAGCGACGGTCTAAATGAGGCGGTCGCTTATTGTCATATTCGGGGTGTAAAGGTGTACCTTACGCTTAATACCTTGCTTTATAAAGATGAAATCCCAAGCGCACTCGAGGTTGCCAAAGAAGCAGCAAAAAGCGGTGTAGACGGAATAATTTGTGCAGATTTAGGACTTTGCCGAGCTTTAAAAACTGTGCTACCCGATATGCCCTTGCATGCTTCAACTCAGGTTTCGGTACATACAAAAGAGGCTTTGTATACCCTTAAAGAATTAGGGTTTAGCCGTGTTGTGCCCGCAAGGGAAATGTCGCGCACTGAGTTACAAGAATTCTGCGCGCTTGCCAAAAGTCTTAATATAGAAGTAGAGGTTTTTATACACGGAGCCCTTTGTATGTGTATGTCGGGGCAATGCCTACTTAGCGCACATTTGGGCGGCAGAAGCGGTAACAGGGGGCTTTGTGCCGGTACTTGCAGACTGCCCTTTACGGTGGGTGGCAAAAACGACCACGCACTAAGCCTCAAAGACATGTGCCATATTCCGTATATTAAAGAGCTTTCGGAATTGGGTGTCTGCTCGTTTAAAATTGAAGGCAGAATGAAACCGCCCGAATATGTTGCCGCCGCTACAGCTGCTTGTAGACAAATGGCGGATACTGGCAAAATAGAACCCGAGCATTTTAAACTATTAGAGCAGGTGTTTAGTCGTGGCGGCTTTACCGACGGATATTACACCAACGATAAAAAAGATATGTTTGGTATTAGAACCGATGCCGATTTATCTGTTACAAGAAATGCTGATGCAAAACTCCACGAGCTTTACAGAAACGAAAGACAAAGTATAAAAATAGATATGTCTTTTGTTTGTAAAAAGGACAAAAATACTACTCTTACTTTAAGCGATGGCATTAATACTGTAAGCGTTACGGGGCAAATTCCCGAGGCTGCAATAAGTAGAGAAATTGATGCAGAATTTATTATAACTCAGCTTTCAAAGCTTGGTGGTACGCCCTTTTTAGCAAATAATATTTTAGCTACTGTAGATAAGGGCCTTAGCCTTAGTGTTAGCAGTATAAAGGATTTGAGAAGAACCGCTATAGAAAAACTACAACAGCTACGTGCAAAGACTTTAGATCCTACAATTTGTAGCTTTAATTATGAGCCTATTAGCAGTATTTCGGATAACACCAAAATTTATGCCGAGTTTATAGATGTAAATAAGTTACCAAAGAATCTAAACGGTGTAGATGCGGTTATTATTCCTGCCGAACAGTTAGACGGGTACAGCGGCGATTTGCCCGTTATTGCCGATATTCCGCGCGGTATGGGTAATACCGAGTTTATAAAAAAATGCATCGAGCAATGCCTAAAGCATAACGCAAAAGCAATTTGCCACAATCTTGCCGCAATTAATTTATGCCGCCAGAACAGTATTCCCTTTATTGCAGGGCAGGGCTTAAACTGCATTAATCCCTTAACTGCCGATACGTTGTTGGGGCTTGGCGCAAATTCGGTTGTGCTTTCACCCGAAACAAAGATTGCCGACAAAAAGCATTTTGACCTAAAGAATTGTTTAATCACCGTTTATGGCAAAACACAGCTTATGCTAACCGCCAACTGCCCAATTAAAGCCGATTTAGGTTGTGCCGACTGTAAGCATAAAATAACCGACCGCAAGGGTGTAGAGTTCCCTATTTACTGCCGTGGCGGATATTCCGAGCTTTATAACTCGCGCCCATTATGGCTTGCCGATAGAAAGCACGAGTATAGCGGTTTTTGTGGGTTTATGCTTAAATTCACCGACGAAACACCCGACGAGGTTTTACGTGTTGTTTCAGCTCATATCAACGAAGCCTATTACAAACCGCAAGAATACACACGCGGCCTTTACGACAAAGGCGTTTTGTAAAAAATTTTAAGCCGTCCCAAACATTTGGGGCGGCTTTGGCTTTTAATAATTATTTCTTTTCGTAGCTTTTGCAGAAGTGAGGAACAGCCATACTGTCAGGACTTGTTTTCATATGGGTTACCTCAATTTTTTCAAGGCTGCATTTGTTGTTGCAACAATTATACATACATTCTTCTACATCGCATTTTACGCCAACATTTTCCATTTTTATATTCACCTTTCAAATAATTTGAGATTTTAAATAACATTACTTAAAATCCCAAATTTATTATTGCCCGAAAAATAAATAAATATTGATAAAAAATACGCACCAAATTTTTAAAATTTCGGTGCGTAAATTTTTATAATTTTTTAAAAATCAAGAATTTCTGCTTCTGGCTCTACATACTCTGCCTTTTTATGCTCTTCTTCGGGCTTTTCTTTAACCCTGTCAAGCTTATTCATAACAAGACCTGTTGTAAGCTTTGGATAGAAATAAGTAGATTTTTGTGGCATTTTTTCGCCCGCGGCAGCAACGGCGCTTATCTCCTCTACCCTTGTGGGATTAAGTAAGAAGCAGCAGTTTGCCTCGCCCTTATCAACCGCCTCGACTGCTTCGGCAATATCCCTTGTGTAAGTAAGGTTTTTGCCCTTTGCCATATTCTCTTTATCGATACCCATAAGCTTTTCTAAAACCAGCACGTGCAATACGCTAACATCAAGGCCGCGCAATGCTACCGATGCATCGGGCATAAACTCTTTCATTGTATCAAGGCTTTTAAGCTTCATTAAAATATACTTTTTACCGTCGTACATACAGAAGCCTTTTTCACCAGCCTGATACATTTGCTGAAGCTTTGCTTTTGCGGTATCGAGTGATTTTGTAGTAGCGGTATCAAAATACGGCTGACAAGCCTTTACAACCGCACTTGCGCTATAACTTTTAAGAGAATGAATTATACGGTGTGTTGGGAAAACAACAAGACCTGGAGACTGAATGTTTACAAGCATCATCATCATATAATCCTGCTCGTTTTCGCCCGTTTCTTCAATAACACCCTGTTCGCGAAGATAATTACGGTACTTAATAGCGGTTTCATAACGATGATGTCCGTCGGCAATATAGAGCTTTTTGCCCGCCATATTAGCCGAGATTTTATCAACCTCGTTACAACGCTTTGCAATCCAAAGGCTGTGGGTTACGCCATCGGCATCGGTAAACTGTTTGTCTGGGGTGCCAGTGGTTAGCCTTTCTATAGACTTATCAATTCTACCATTAGGGTCCTCATAAAGCGAGTAAACCTGGCTAAAGTTACAAGCGGTTGCTTGCATAAGCTTAAAGCGGTCTTCCTTTGCTTTTGATAATGTCTCTTCGTGAGGTAGGATTATACCGCGTTCGAACTCGTAAAGGAAAACCCTACCGATAACACCCTTGAAGCTATAATCTACACCGTCAACATTAAACTGCTGACCGTAGATATAAAGGCAAGGCTCTTCGTCGATTGCCAAGGTGCCATTCTCTAACCACTCGTCTAAAAGCTCTTTAGCCTTTTTATATTTATTGCCCTTTTCGTTAGGCAACTCTAAACGGATTACATTGTTCTTGTTCTTTTTAACGTATGCCTTTCTCTGTGCCTCACTAATTATGTCGTACGGTGGGCAACAAACCTCGCCTATATCACCTGCGGCATCGGTAAAACGCATACCGTTAAAAGGTCTAACTATTGCCATAATATATCAAACTACCTTTCATTAACGGGCAAATATGCCCCTCTTTTCTACTCCTGTAAAAGACCTGCTGTGCGCAAAACCTGAAGAAATACGTTAACGTCACGCTTTGCTGTTTCTATATCAACTTCGTATTCACCTACAATAATATCAGCAAGGGAGTCTACCGTTTGGTCGGTGCTAAGTGCCTTCCATAAAACAAGACCTGTTTCGTTTAATTTTACTGCGCCTTGGAACTGATTTGAGAACTCACCCTCGGCTATAGCCACGATATCCTCGCCATAGATTTTTACTGTAAATGTACCGATTCTTTTCATAACCTTACACTCCTTATTTCTGTTTGGAGATTATATAGAATTATTTTATCACAAACAATAAATAAAATCAACTTATATCAGACTAAAGATTAAGCTTAAGGTCGTTTTCGCGAATGAGCCCCATCTTCCTCATAACCTCGCAGAAGACAAGGGAGAGTATTGCAGGGGCTACAAAGCAGAGCAGAATAACACCGCACCACATCATAGGTGTCGACTGCATACTTGATATAACGCCTATAGGACCAACCAAACCGCAAGTACCCATACCTGCATTAACCGCCTGTTCGGAGGCTATTTCAAGCTTAAACACGGTTGTTGCAAGCGGTCCCGTTATTGCTGATGCCAAGGTTGGTGGAAGCCAAATCCACGGATTTTTAACTATATTACCCATTTGCAGCATTGAAGTGCCAAGGCCCTGCGCTATAAGACCGCCGAAACGGTTTTCACGGTAGCTCATTACCGCAAAGCCCACCATTTGTGCCGAGCAGCCTACAACCGCAGCACCCGCCGCGATTCCGCCAAGACCTATCATAGCGCATAAAGCCGCTGAGCTGATAGGCAGGGTTAAAACAATTCCAACAACAACTGCAACGATTATACCCATAAGAACAGGCTGACACTCGGTAGCCCACATAATAAGCTCGCCAAGGTTTTGCATAACCCACGAAACCATTGGGCCGATTAACATGGCAATAGCACTTCCTGATATAATACTTACGCTTGGTGTTACTATAATATCCACAGGTGTTTCGCCTGCAACCATTTTGCCAAGCTCTATTGCAACCAAAGCCGCTAAGAAAGCACACGCAGGGCCGCCTAAATCGTTACCTATTGCACCTACAACAAGCGCACTATACATAACGAGTGGCGGTGCGCCCAAGGGCCTTGCCGTACCTGCCGCTATCGCCGCGCCTACAACGTAGCTTTTAGCACCTAAGTAGCCCGCTATCGTAGAAAAGAAAGCCACCCCACTAAGATTTGCCAAAGTACCAAAAATTGTACCTATAAGCAAGGATGCAAAAAGACCTAACGCCATACCGCTCATAGCATCTACGAAATATCTTTTTGCCGAGATTTTAATATCCTTTCTCTCTAAAAACTCTTTGATTTTTTGCATGACCTATCACCTTTTTTTGCTAAGACTATTTATTTTTAAGCCAAGTAAATTTACTTAACTTTAAAAACTTTATGATAATTTATTGTAGTGAATAATGATTTTATCGTAACTTCCGCTTACCCTGTTTTCGCCCTCTATGGTAGCACCGTTGCCGCTAAGCAGTAAATTACAGCGCGCTTCATTTACAGGGCAGGTGAACACACTTTCGGTGCCGCATATAATTTTTATTTCATTATCGTGCACAGCAACTCTGCCGCCCTTGCCGATAATCATATCGCGCACACCGTTTTCGTCTTCTACCCTTTTTGAAACATACTGCAGCTGTCTGCCTGTAAAACTTTTTATGGCAGCCCTGCTACCGTTATCTTTTCTTTTAAACAACCACATATCAACCCTCTAATCTTGCTATACCGTTTTCTATAGAATAAACCTTATCGCAGATTTCAAGTGCTGCAGGTCTATGAGAAATAAGAATTGCGGTTATATTACCCTTTTGCTTTATGTTGTTAAGCACACGCTTTTCGGTTGCCTCGTCTAACGCCGAGGTGCACTCGTCCAAAAGCAGAATAGGTGCATCTGAGAGTATTGCCCTTGCTATTGAAATGCGTTGCAACTGACCCTCCGAAAGACCTGTACCGCGTTCGCCAATAACAGTGTTGAAACCTTCAGGCAAGCCACTTACAAAATCGTACAAATCGGCTACCTTTGCCGCTTCTTCTATCTCACTTTCGGTAGCGGCGGTGTTGCAAAAGCGTATGTTATCGCCAATGGTTCCCGAAAGAATAAGGTTGCCTTGAGGTACGTATGCAAAGAGTCCGCGCAAGGTTGAATCAACCTCGTAATCTGTATCCGCCTTAGCTATAACCTCGCCTCTGCCCTTTGAATAAAGCCCTAAAAGTATGCGGAAGAGAGTGGATTTTCCCTCACCACTGCCGCCTACAAGCGCCACAAGCTCGCCACGGTTAATTTCTATATTAAGCCCTTGCAATATTTGACGCTGTCCGTCGTAGCTAAAGTATACATCACGCATACTTATACTCCGAAATTCGCTAAAAATTTCAAGTGTTTTATTTTGTGGGAAAGGCTCTTTTTCGCTTGGCAGGTCCTCAATTTCCATTATACGTTCTGCTGAAGCCAACGCCTGATAATACTGTGGCAAAAGCCCCGACATCTGTGTTAGAGGTCTACGGATATTGGATATTATATTAAGCAACGCCAACAGCGAGCCGTAGGTCATAGTTCCGCCGCTTATAAGAAATGCACCACAGGCAAGCGCGGCATAGTATCCGCCTGTGAAAAGTATGTATTTTGTTGAGTTTGAGAGGTTTGCAATGAGACTGCGTTTAATTTTAAGCTTATAGGTTTTAAGCATAAAGTCCATAAGCTTTTTAGCAAAGGTGTGCGACGAATTAAATGACTTAACCACAACCACGTTTTCGGTACACTCTTGCATAAACGAACGGGTATTGCCCGAAGCCTCTTGTACCTGCTTGTGTATTTGCTTTACGAACTTTGAGTATATACGCGCCAACACTCCGATTACTATACCAATTATAATTACTGCAAGACCAAGCGATTTGCTTAAATTCACAAGCACTACAAAAGCCGCAAGAAGCCTTGCGAAAAAACTAACAGCACCGGGGACTACCCCTACCACCGCCATAACAACTACATCTATATCACTTGTAAAGCGGTTTAAGATATCACCCGAGTGCAGACCCGAAATACTACTGTATTCCTTTTGCATAAGATTTTTAAAAAAGCTTAATCTAAAGGAATTTTCAAGTTTAGCGGATACCTTTGTACTCATTAACGAGCCGCCAATATTAAGCACCGCTTGTAGTAAAACAAGCAGAAAAAGCACGGTAATATAAAAACTTATATCACCCTGCTTTTTACCTATTGCAATATCTATAACAAAGCTTGAAATGTACGCTAACACAACGTACGCAACCGAGGTTACTGCCGAAATCAGCGTGCATACAGCTATAGATGGTATGTATTTTTTAGAATTTTTGTATATCCAATTAAGTGCCCTACGGTTGTTGTTTTTGGGGCTTTTCATTCCTTTTACCTCGCAGTTTAGAGTTTAACCAAAAAAGTACCGGCCTTATGGGTCGTGCAAGACACCATAAAAACCCAAAAATCCTATAGCGTTTACTTTTAACCGAAATAGCTTTTCCTTTACGAACAAAGCCCACCGCTATTGCTACAACATTGCCCTTTGGTACACCTCGCTCTATCTCGGTTTGCGCATCACCGCACATATCAAAGCTATCCTTATTAACGCGAACTATACGATGCAGAACATACGAGCCATCGTCCCTTAAATACAAAGGAATGTCGCGCACCTTAAGCTTACTTGGGTCTACACAGTCTGCTAAAATTATCTCATCTCTCAAATCGTGTAATAAAGGCACCATCGACGAGCCCTTTGCAGTAAGTGTAAATGTTTTGCCAAGCTTGAAGATTTCCTTCATTAACGGAACTAATTCCGCAATGCTTACCGAAATACCCATTTATTCTACAATACCCGCATCGGTAAGTTTTAACATGAATCTATCAATATCCGAAGAAGCAATTTCGGCGCTTACGTCATACTCGTCAAGAATTTCTTTTAGCATATCCTCTTTTTCGGCACCTTTTTCTAAAAGATTCCAAAGGAATGCGCCGGTTTCGTTTAAACGGATTACCGACTTAAAATCTATACTGGCAGTACCAACGGGAACAACCATATACTCTTCGCATACCTGTTTAAGCATAAATCCCTCTTTAATTTTCATACTGTTTTTCTCCTCCAAAAATGGTATCGCGAGCAAGTATTACAGCCTCGTCGCTTATATTACATTCAAGCATATAAATGGGAATGTTGTTAATTATTTTTTCTATAATATCCATATTGTTTTTAAAAAGCCTTTTATCATAAACTGAGGGGAAAGTTTGGTCGTTAAGATAACAGACCGCCTCTGCCACCGAGATTTTATACATACGGTTTTTTGGGGCTCGCTTTAAGAAAACCACTGCCGCCAAAGGCACACTAATGTTAGTGTTAAGCGAGGTTTTGCCACACCACGGGGTACCATAACAGTATATTTTTCCGTTCTTTTCACGTATGGCAGGCTTATCATCGTTTACATATTTCACCCTATCGCCATAAAGCTTTTTCCAAAGTGATGTATGTGTAGATTTACCCGTACCGCAAGGCGCAGAAAAAACTATACCCTTACCACAGTACGAAATACAGCTACCGTGCAAACAGGTGCCACCCTCGTAAATAAGCCTGTCGTTAAACATACAACCCGAGCGCAGATACTCGCGCTCGCGGTCGGTAAGATTTACCCTTTCGGTAGGCTTAATAGAAATAGTGCTCGACGAATTATAGCTAAAATCATCATTATACTCTGAGTAATTTACTACTCTGCCTTTTTTTGTGGCAAGATACATAATGCTATTGCCATTTTCCGATTTACCTAATTTAGCCGCTTGTATGCTGCCGGTTACGGTATGGGGTGGCAATACGATTTCATCTTTTAAAGAATAGTTTATCTCTATTCCCTTTTCGTCTCCGTTGTAAAGATAGTCTTTTAGGCGTTCTTTGAAAAATTCTGTATGGTGATAATTGTAGTCTATAACAATATCTGCAACCTTTATTTTTGCCACGCCGACACCACCTTTACATAATTATTTATTATATTATATAATACTCTTATAATTTTTACAAGTACAAAAAGTAAAAAATCGTTATTGTTTATTTTATAAAAATATGTTATACTACTAATTGTAACTTGACTTTAGGTTTACTCTTTAATTTTTGGAGGACAAGAATATGGCTAAAAAAGTTAAAATCACCTGCGACAGTACCTGCGACCTAAGCCCAGAGCTTTTAAGCAAATACGGCATTGTAGTTTGTCCGCTTTGCGTTACTATGGATGAAAAAGCTTTTCGCGACGGTATTGACGCAACGCCCGACGATATATACGCATTTTTTGAAAAGACAGGCAGACTTGCAAAATCAACCGCAGTTAATATTGCCGATTATACCGACTTCTTTAATGATAATTTAGAAGAGGATACCGAGCTTGTGCACTTTATTATCTCTTCCGAAATGTCAACCACCTACCGCAACGCATGTCTTGCAGCCGAGGAGGTTGGTAATGTTTACCCCGTAGACACACGCAACCTTTCAACAGGCTCGGGCCTTTTAGTGCTTAAGGCTTGCGAAATGGCTAACGAGGGTAAGTCGGCAGAAGAAATTGTTCGCGAAATCGATACTTTAAAACCACGCGTTGACGCATCGTTTGTTATTGACAACCTTACCTATTTACACAAAGGCGGCCGTTGTTCTGCTGTTGCAGCTCTCGGCGCAAACCTTCTAAAGCTTAAGCCCTGTATTGAAGTTGTAGATGGTTCAATGGGTGTTGGCAAAAAATATCGTGGCAAGTTTGAGCTTACCTTAAAGGATTACGTTGCCGACCGCTTGGCAAATATCGACGACCTTGACTTATCCCGAGTTTTTGTTACGCACGCAGGCGTTGACGAAGCTATAGTAAACGAGGTTGCTGATTTGGTTAAAGCTACTGCACCTTTCAATGAGGTCCTAATCACCCGCGCAGGCTGTACTATTTCTGCGCATTGTGGCAGAAACACTTTAGGTGTATTGTTTGTTCGTAAAAACGAGGTAACTAAATAAAACTTGGTGATACTATGAAAACTTTACATTATTATGATAAACCAATAAGCTTGCACGGCGTACCAAATTTTGAAAGCACAGGCGTTTTAGAACGCCTGCCACAAGAAGTGCGCGAGCAGGTGCCAAATTTACAGTTTTTGGGCAGACGAATTGCCGGTGCACGCTTGCGCTTTAAAACTAACGCCCAAAAATTTAGCATTAAAATTAACTTCGAAAAAATTAGTGTTGATATAGGCATGGCAATTTATGCGGCTCAATCTGCCGCTGTTATGATAAACGATAGGTACGCGGGGCTTGCTTTACCAGTTAAGCAGTACAATGTTCCGGAGGTCTATGGCGAGTTTCAAAAAGACGACAGCTTAGAACAGGTAACCGTGTTCTTGCCAAGAAACGAGGTTATAACCGATATTGAACTCCAATTCCCCGACGATGCCGAAGTTCTACCCGCAGACCCGTACACATACTCAAAACCGCTTCTTTACTACGGCTCGTCAATAACAGAGGGTGCCCACGTTTCACGCGTTACTAATGCGTACAACGCTTTACTTTCAGCCTGGCTTGATACCGATTATTACAACCTTGGTTTTTCTGGCTCTGCTAAAGGCGAAGAACCTTTGGCGCATTATATTAGCAGTCTGGATATTTCGGCATTTATTATGGACTACGACCATAATGCACCCGATGCCGAGCATCTAAAGAAAACGCACAAGCCGTTTTTCGACATTATACGCAAAGCAAAGCCGGAGCTACCCATAGTTATTATGACGCGACCTGACTTTGATTTTGACCCCGAGTCACCAAAGCGCCGCGAGGTTATTCGCAGCACCTACGAGCAGGCAAAAGCAGCGGGAGATAACAACGTTTACTTTATCGACGGCGAAACATTTTTTGGTACCGAGGACCGTCAATACTGCACAAGCGATATTATTCATCCTAACGACCTTGGTATGTACCGTATGGCAAAAACAATTTATCCTGTTATAAAAGAAATTTTAGAAAAATCATAATTAAAAATCAATGGCAGCATTTTAACTTAAGTGCTGCCGTTTTTTCATTTTTTCTTATAATTTAGCGGAATTAAGTGCAAATGCTATTGAAATTCGCACCGTATATAGTTATAATAAATATATATGTTGTAATGGAGGAATAACAATGAACGATTTAACTACATATCAAAAACCAAATTATCCCATTCGCGTGCTGCAATTTGGCGAGGGTGGATTTTTACGCGGCTTCATTGACTGGATGATTAAAAAGCTTAACGACCAAAATTTATTTGGCGGAAGTATTGCCGTAGTTCAGCCTATAGAACAAGGTATGTGCGATATGTTAGAGGCACAAAACTGTCTCTACACACACATTGTTCGTGGCGCCGAGGGTGTTGACACCACATTAGTTGACGTTATTGACAGCTGTTACAACCCTTACACCGATTTTGAAAGCTACTTGAAGCTTGCCGACAACCCTGAGCTAAGATTTATTGTTTCCAACACTACCGAATCGGGTATTGTTTTTGATCCCGAATGTAAAGCAACCGATATCCCTCCAAAAAGCTTTCCTGCAAAGCTTACCTTGCTTTTGAAAAGAAGATTTGAAAATGGACTTGGCGGTTTTATATTCCTACCCTGCGAGCTTATTGACCGCAACGGCGATAATCTTAAGAAAACCCTACTACAGTATGCTGATTTGTGGCAGTTAAGTAAGGACTTTAAAGCATTTATAGAAAATGATAACATCTTCTGTAACACCCTTGTTGATCGCATAAACACAGGATACCCGAAAGATGAAAAAATTGAACTCCCCTATTCAGATAACATGATAAACACCTCGGAATATTTTCACCTTTTTGTTGTGGAAACCGATTACGACCTTGAAAAAGAACTTCCTTTCTCTAAAGCTGGTCTTAACGTAATCGTAACGAAGGATGCTTTAGAACGCTATCGCACACGCAAGGTGCGTATACTTAACGGTGCACATACATCTATGGTGCCTTATGCCTTACTTTCGGGACTTACCACTGTTAAAGAATGTATGGATAATGAAGCTATGCGTAGCTTTGTTCACGCCTGCCTTTTCGACGAGGTTATACCCACCCTCGACTTGAAGTTGGAAGAGCTTACCGATTACGCAAACAACGTTCTTATTCGTTTCTCTAATCCTTATATCAAGCACTTCCTTTCGTCTATTGCACTTAATTCTGTAAGTAAGTTCAAAGTGCGTGTATTACCTTCAATTTTGGAATATAAAAAGCGTTTTGGTAGCTATCCTAAAAATCTTTGCTTAGGTTTTTCTAAGCTAATTGAATTTTACAAAACCTCTACACCTAACGACGATCCTGAGGTTATGGAATTTATGAAAAACGAAAGTCTTGACAACATACTTAAAAATACTAAGCTATGGGGTACCGACCTTAGCGAACTTAAAGAGGTGCTATTAAATGCGAATCCATCCATTAGATAACGTAGAGGTTTATAAAAACGGGCAAAAATATGCACTTTGCGATATTGCAAGTGGTGAAAACGTTATAAAATACGGTTTCCCCATAGGCCACGCAAAGGAAGATATAAAAAAGGGCGATATGGTTAGTCCACATAACTTAGCCTCTAATCTTTCCGGGATTACGGAATGGACCTACTCCCCCTACAAAGAACCCAAAATTGAACAAAAACAGGGCACCTTTATGGGTTACCTTCGTAAAGACGGCAAGGTTGGTATTAGAAACGAGCTTTGGATTGTCCCAACCGTAGGCTGTGCCAATGCTGTTGCATTAAAGCTTGCCGAGTTAACCGGTGCAAAAGCGCTTACACATCCTTATGGTTGCTCTCAGCTTGGCGGAGACTTGCTTACTACCCAAAAAACTCTTTGCGGACTTATAAAGCATCCTAACGCGGGAGCTGTTTTGGTGCTTGGGCTTGGTTGCGAAAACAATGGTATTGAACAATTAAAAACCGTACTTGGTGAGGTAGATACTGAACGCGTACGCTTTTTGAATTTACAAGACTGTGAAGACGAGATTGCTTGCTCAATAAAAATACTTACCGACCTTAAACAGATTATCGCAAAGGACATACGCACACCCCAACCAATATCAAAACTTCAAATCGCAGTTAAGTGTGGCGGTAGTGACGGCTATAGTGGTATTACTGCAAATCCATTAGTTGGTATGGTTGCTGATAAATTCTACAGTTACGGCTCTACTATTTTAATGAGTGAAATGCCCGAAATCTTTGGTGCAGAACAAATAGTTTTAGAGCGCAGTAAAGATGAGAAGGCATTCCGACAAGCTGCAGATATGATTACCGCCTTCCGTAAATATTTTATTGACCACGGCGAAGGTATTGCTGATAATCCCTCTCCCGGCAATATAGCCGGCGGAATTTCTACTTTAGAGGAAAAGTCGCTTGGTTGCGTTCAAAAGGCAGGCAAGGTTACTCTTTGTGGTGCTTTAAACATAGGCGAAACCACCGACGAGGGAGGTTTGTTCCTTGTAAACGGGCCGGGTAACGACCAGGTTGCTGTTACTAATCTTACAGCCTCGGGCGCAAGCTTAATTCTGTTTACAACCGGTAGAGGTACTCCTCTTTGTGCACCAATACCTACTTTGAAAATTTCTACAAATACACCCCTTTGCGACAACAAACCGCATTGGATAGATTTCGATGCAGGCGTGTTGCTGGGCGGCGCCGACCGTAGCAAGACCGCAGACAAGCTTTTTGACCTTTGTATAAAGGTTGCCGAAGGCACTATGAGCCGTGGTGAGAAAAACGGCTACTTGGATATTGCTATTTTTAAAGATGGTGTTACACTATAATATATAGGTTATTTTGAAAGGTGATTTATAATGAGCTATTACAAAAGCGATTTTCTATTAACTAACAAAACCGCAAAAAAACTTTATATGGGCTATGCTAAAGATATGCCTATTTTTGACTACCACTGCCACCTACCCGAAAAGCAGATACTCGAAAACAAGCCTTTTTCTGATTTGTTTGAAATCTGGCTTGCGGGTGACCACTACAAATGGCGTTTGATGCGTAACTTTGGTGTTGACGAGGAATACATTACAGGCTCTGCCTCTAATCACGATAAGTTCCTCGCCTACTGCAAAACCTTAGGCACCGCTTTTGGTAACCCACTTTACCATTGGTCACAGGTTGAACTACAAGAATTCTTTGGTTGCACCTTAGAGATAAACGAAAAGAACGCCGAGGCTATTTGGGACCAATGCAACGCCTATATAAAGGCAAACAAGGTAACACCGCAAAGCCTTATAGAAGGCTCTAACGTAAAGCATCTTTTCACTACTAACGAGGTTTTTGACGACTTAGATACCTTCCGCGAGATAGCAAAAAAGGATTACAACTTTAGTGTTGCGCCCGCATTTAGAGCTGATAAAATTATGAATATTGAAGCCTCGGGCTATACCGAGTTTTTAGGCAAGTTAGAAGCTCTTACCCACCCTATCGGCAACCTTGCCGAGTTAGAATCCGCACTTGAAATTCGCCTAAAAGCATTCTTAGAGGTAGGCGCAAAGGCAAGTGATATCGCCGTTCAAAACGTATACCCCGTAACCACCGCTAAAGTGGCAGACGAGGTATTCCAAAAAGCAATCTCTGGCAAGGCTATTACCGAGAAAGATGCAGAAAAATTTAAAGGCTACCTTACCTACTTCCTTATGAAGCTTTATGCTAAGTACTCGGTTCGCACCGAGCTGCATCTCGGCGCAATGCGTAACAACAACGCCGTTATGCTTAAAAGGTTAGGTCTTGATACAGGCTTTGATAGCATTGCAGAAGATAACAGCATTAAAGCACTTTCGCGCCTTTTTGACAAGCTTAATTCCGAAAACTCACTACCTGCCACTATAGTGTTCAACCTAAACCCAAAAATGAACACAGAGATTATGACCCTTATAGGTTGCTTCCAGTCAAGCGAAGTTCAGGGTAAAATGCAATACGGTCCTGCTTGGTGGTTCCTTGATAACAAGGTTGGTATGGAAAACCACCTGCGCGACCTTACCGCAACGGGTCACATCGCTACCTTTGTTGGTATGCTTACCGATAGCCGTTCACTTCTTTCATACCCACGCCATCATTATTTCCGCCGTATACTCTGCAACTACTTTGGCGATATGATGGAAAAGGGTGAAATGACAAGCGACATAAAGTTAGTTGGCGAGGTTGTTAAGAACATCTGCTTTAACAACTCTGTAAACTATTTTGGTGTATAAACACATATAATTAATCTTTTCAAAACAAACTTAATATGCACGAAATAGTTGCTAAATCACAGATTTAGACTATTTCGGAGAACATTGAATGGCTAAAATGCAAAACGCATATCTACGTTTTGCGGCGGCTTTGCCGCTTTCAAGGCTCTGAAGCCTTGCTTTTATGATATAATAAAGGCGAATAAGCAAAGTTGCCAATCTGGGTTTGGTAATATTTGTGGCTTTCGCCTTTGTTTTTGCGGTAAAAAGGGGAGGAATATATGCCTAAACAGAATTTGCTTTGCTATAGATTAGCACAATTCGTTTCGTGGATAGTAGCAACATTTATATTTAAGCGCAAAATTTTGCGTAACGAGATAAAGGGCAAAAAAGGCCCATTTGTTATTATTGCAAATCACGAGGCGGCGCTCGACTTTGTAAACCTTATAGGTGCAACCGCAAGACCTATGCACTTTGTTATTAGCAATTCTTTTTTTAAAACCCTACCCATAACCAATTTTTTAAATCGGATTGGTGTAATACCAAAGCAACAGTTTCAGACAACGGCATCTGATATGAAAAAGATGAAAGCGGTTATAGACGGCGGTGGCATTTTGGTAATTTACCCCGCCGGGCTTATGTGCGAGGACGGACTCTCGACCCCTATTCCTACCGCTACGTATAAATTTTTAAAATGGATTAAGGCAGATATTTATGTTGCTAAATCAAGCGGCACCTATTTCTCTATGCCAAAATGGGCAAAGGGCATAAGACCCGGCAGAACATATTTGGATATTTACAAGCTGTTTTCTAAAGCCGAGATTAATTCGTTAGAAGTACCAGAGATAAAAGAAGCCACCGAAAAGGCGCTGCTTTTTGATGCCTACCGCGAGCAAGAGGAATTTAAAGTTCCTTACAAAAACGGTGATAATATCGAAGGGCTACAAAACGTACTTTATATGTGCCCACACTGTAAATCCGAGTTTACCCTAAATGTTAAAGACAAAAACATTATTTATTGCAATAGCTGTGGCTTTGCACACAAAAGTGATAAACTCGCTTTCTTGCATAACACAAGTGATATCTCCACCGAAATACGTTATGTTTCGGACTGGAGCAGGCTGATTTATAACGAGCTTAAAGAAAGAATAATAAAAGGTATAGACACCGAGCTTTCTACTACAACCGATGTTTATATGATAGATGATAAAAAACACAAGTTTTTTAAGGTAGGTAGCGCAAACCTTACACTTAACAGCACCCACTTTTTAATAAGCGGTACAATTAACCAAAGCCCCGTGGAGCTAAGTATACCTATTATCAGCTTTGCCTCGCTACCGTTTAGCCCAGGTAAATACTTAGAAATTCAGCACGGCGACAATATATACCGTTGCGTTCTGCACGACGGAAAGCTTACAATGAAATTTATAAATATGATTAAAGTTTTTTACGAGCTAAAGGCTCACTAATAAAAACCTTTAGCAGTTTTTAAAACACAAATTTTTCTCAAAAGCACCGGTGATTTAAATGCCTACTAACGCTTTGCGCTTTACGATATTTAAAACCTTATTTACCGAACTTTACAAAAAGTGTGGGTTTTTGGTTATATCAAGCAATAATACATATTTAACCATCGATAAATTGCCTAACGGTAAAGTAAAGGTTTTAGGAAAAGAATTCCACATAGCTTTAAGCTCCCACCCTTTTACGTTAGAAAAACGACTTATTCTGCTTTGCGATATATGCTTAAGCAACCCAACCAAAGAGTTTATAGAGAGCTTTGCCCAAAAACTACAATTTGTTAAATGCTCTACCGATTTAGAGCTTGAGGGTATAGTGGCTTTTACGAACCCATTAAATGCCGAGCTTGCACGTTACGCCAAGTCCTTAGGCGTACATGCTTTGACCTATCACGACAGCCCCATACTATCCCCCTTTCTGCCCGAAATTGACCTTTTATGCGGCAGCTATGCGCTCCAAGGAATAACCGAGGAAGCCATTTATGACTTTGGCGAAGCCTTTGCAGGCTTTTTACAAAGATATTACGCTCTGCAGGCATTTCAAGCTAAACCGCTTTTTAAAAATGGCTTTCAAATAATGTTTATAAATATCTTAAATATGTTACAAAGTATTGATTTTACTTTATTTGGCTTTACCTCAGGCGGATATCTATTGCATTTGTTTGGTACTGAAGATGCTAAATTAATGTTAGAGAATGGCAACGAAGTAATCTGCACCATAAAATCTAAAACTAAAAGAGGGCGCCACTTTAAAGCCTTATACCTACAAAACGGTAGCTGCGGCTTTTCGCTAACACTACCCCACGGTATTGCAAAATGCACCCTGTTTAAAGGCGAACATAAGATAACGCTTGTCACCTCTGCCCTTAAAACTAATAGTCTAAAAATAGAATAAACAATAAAATTCGCCCACACTCATTTTTATAGAGTATGGGCGAATTGGTTTATATTAAGCTTTTAAGAAGTGCCGTACAGCCCCTTAGAATATCTTGGTAGGTGGTTTTAAAATCCCCCGAATACCAAGGGTCAGCAACGTCACCGCCACCGCAGTAATCCAAAAGCTTATGTATCTTGCCTTTGTTGTCGGCGCCTAAAATCCTTTGCATATTACGGATATTAGCACTATCCATACCGATAAACAAATCGTAATTATCGTAATCCGATTTCTTTAATTGTACCGCGCGCTTACCCTCTGCCAAAATACCGTGAGCCTTTAGCTCGGCTTTCGCCGGAGGATAAACAGGGTTGCCGATATCTCCCCAAATCTCCTCGGTGCTTGTGGCACTTGAGGCAACGAAAAACTCCGAGCTGACGCCCTCCTTTGCTAACATATCCTTAAATATAAACTCCGCCATCGGACTGCGACAAATATTGCCGTGGCAGACAAACATAATTTTAATCATATAAATCACCAGCCGTTTATATTTTAGCACGGATTTAAAATTATTACAACTGCAGTTTATTTTTCAAAAAGTGATGTTTAAAGACGGTTTACTGAAAAACAATAATAATTTATCGTAAAACGATAATATTTTTATTGACAAACGATAATTTTGGTGTTATTATATAGTTGACCAAAAGGAAAGGGTTGGTATTAAAAATGGTAAATAATAAAATTTCTGTTAAAATTTCTATTGGTGTGTGTATTGCTTTATCCGCGCTACTATTTGTTTTTACTATATTCGGTGTAAATATTTTCGAGCTTTATATGACCGCATATAGAGGATTTTCTGCAACGGGCGAAGCGCTTGAAATGCTTAAAAGAACCTTTGTTATTTGTTTCTATCCCTCGGATGTTTTTGCAGCTATAATTTTGTATTCGCTTTTAAAACTACTCTTTAATATAAAAGAAGGAAAGATTTTTATAACACAGAATACAAAATATTTGCGCACTGTTTCGTGGTGCTGTTTTATGATAGCTATTATTACCTTTGTGGGCGGTTTCTTTTATATGCCGTTTATATTTATTGCGGCGGCGGGCGGTTTTACAGGTATGCTTTTGAGAGTGCTTAAAAACGTTATGCAATCAGCCGTTGAGCTTCGTGAAGAAAACGACCTAACAATCTAAAGGAGATAAACTATGATAGAAGTAAATCTTGATATAATGTTAGCCCTAAGGCGTATGACATCGGCAGAGCTTGCTGATAAAATCGGAATAACACAGGCCAATCTTTCGGTGCTTAAAACAGGCAAAGCAAAGGCTGTGCGTTTTTCTACTTTAGAAAGTATATGCAAAGAGCTTGACTGTCAACCTGGGGATATACTTAAATATAGTCCAGACAAGGAGTAGATAATATGAGTGACAATATTAGCAAAAGCACGCTACCATCAGAAGATAATAATTCATCAAACAGGTTTGATATAGATAAAAAAGATACAGTATTTGCAATCATATTTGTTTGTTGCTCTATCATAATGTCGGCGTTCGGTATTTTTGCCGGTTTTAGAGCAGGGTTTACGGTAGCAACAGCATTTATTATGGTGGCGGTAACTGCTTATTTTAAAACCAAGAAAATTAAAATAGATATATACGCTGGGATATGTTGTTTATTAAGCCTTGGATTAGCAGTTAATTTTTCTATAACCTCTAATTCATCTATCAAATTTTGGAGCTTTATTATATTGACAATTTTGTTGTTGATATGGTTTACATCGCTTGTAAGTAAAGAACGCGCCAAAGATGATTTGGGAATACTTAAAGAAATTTTCTTGCCTGTTTTCAATTTAGCTTTCCCAAATTTACTAAATGCACTAACCTCGCTTTTATCAGGAAGAAAGAACAAAACCTTAGGCAAAATATTGTTAGGCATAATACCTGCTATCCCTGTTTTGTTTGTGGTAATTCCGTTACTTATGTCTTCTGACGAAGCCTTTAGCGGAATGATTTCTTTGGCATTTGAAAATATGGCGCTATTAATATTTAAGCTTATTGTAGGCTTTGTAATCAGCATATTTTTAATTGCATATTGTTTTTCCTTAAAAAAGAAAGAACTGCCTAAAATTAAGAACTGTAATTTTAGTGGCTTGGAGAGTGCCACAGTAATCTCTTTTCTATCTGTGCTTTCGGTTTGTTATTTAAGCTATTTGTTTTCCCAATTGGCATATTTTTTCAGTGCCTTCAGCGGATTTTTGCCCGCAGATTTTAAATTCTCGTTATCGGCTTATGCAAGACGCGGATTTTTTGAAATGTCAGTAATTGCGATAATTAATTTTATAATTATTTTTGCAACATTGCTACTATCACGCAAGAAGAACGGAAAAATCAATTTGGTTTCCCGAATACTTTGCACCTTTATATGTATATTCACCTTGCTGATTATAACAACCGCACTTTCAAAAATGTTCCTTTATATAAATAATTTTGGTATGACCGAGCTTAGAATTACAACAAGTGTATTTATGGTTTTTTTAGCGGTTGTGTTTATTGCTCTTTTAATTAGACTTTTTGTTCCCTCGGTAAAGGTTTTAAAAACAGGCTTTATATCGGCGGCAATAGCGCTGATTATTCTCGGTACAGTAAATGTAAACAGTGTTATAGCCCGATACAATTACACCGCTTACAAAAATGACATTTTAAATAAAATTGATGTTATAACTATTTATGAGCTTGGCGACGAGGGTGTGCCTTATTTAGCAGAGCTTGCAAATGATGAAGACGAAGATGTGGCTCACCTGGCAAAGATGCAGCTCTCCTGCTGTTTTGAGGATTATTATGAAACTAATTATAATGATGAATTTTTAGAACTGGAGATAGGTGAAAAGAAATATAATGGACTTGGTGAATTTAGCTTTTCAAGAAGCCGCGCTTATAAGGTGCTGGACAAAATATTAAAAGAAAGCCCCGAAATAGTGGATTATAAAATTTTCCATGAATACTTTGAAAATTAATAAAAGATTTTAATATAGCAAAAAGCTTTAAAAAGATGTATGGGTCAATTATTACCATACATCTTTTTGCTTTACTCAGAGCTTTTTGTCAATTAAAAAAGAGTAAAGTTAATAATATTGTTGCAAGTTATAACGTTAGGTGGTAGAGTATAGCACACGTTAAAAATTTTTATTAGAAAACTTTTAAACCGCTTGAAAAAAGTGCTATTTAATGTATAATATTATAGAGTGAAAAGATGTTTTTTGGAGGATTTATGAATATTAACCCTATCGTGCTTCTTATATCCGTAGCTACTCTTTTTTGTTTTATGTTACCTGGATATTTGATACGCAAAACCCGTTTGGCAGATAACAATTTTGCAAAAAGCTTATCTCTTTACGTGCTTTATATAGCCCAAGTTGCTATGATTGTTCACGGCTTTTTAATTGAGTTTGAAAGCTCGGTGTTTTTAGGCGTTTTTAAAACACTTATTCTTGCTTTTTTGGCGCACGCTATTTTCTATGTTGTTGCAAGAAGGCTCTTTAAAAAAGCGCCCGAAAGCAAGCGTCGTGTTCTACAATTCGGTATTGTTTTCTCTAACGCGGGATATATGGGCATACCCGTTATTTCGGATGTTTTTGGCGAAGAATACGCCATTTATGCCACCGCATATGTCGTGGCTTTTAACGTGTTTGTTTATTCTTTGGGCAGACTTATTTATACCGACGATAAAAAATATATTTCGGTTAAAAAGATTTTTATAAATCCTGCAGTTTTAGCAATTATGGTAGGTTTGGTTTTGTATATTACAGGCGTTGGCGGTTTTGTGCAAAGCAACGCCGACGGCAAGGGCTTACTTGCGGGAATAGTTACCATAATATATAATGTAATTACAATACTCAAAAACACGGTTGCCCCTGTTTCTATGATGGTTATTGGCGCTAGCCTTGCCGACATAAAATTAAAAGGTGCCTTTAAAGACAAGCGCTTGTATCCCTTTTTACTGCTTAGGCATTTCATCTTCCCACTTATTATTTGGCTTATTATGCGCCCCTTACTTGCCTTTAATGTTATTAACGACGTAATTATGGCAATCGTGCTTATTCTTTCCTCTACCCCGTCGGCTACTGCTACAACAATGTTTGCCGAGCTATACGGATGCGATTCGCCATACGCCAGCAAGCTTGTTTCAATTTCAACTATACTCTCTGTAGTAACTATGCCCTTGGTGGCAATGCTTATGTATATATAAAAAGGTTGTTGTTTTATGATTAACACATACGTAACACAGTTAATTAATTATGGACTAAGTACAGGGCTTATCTCTTTTGCCGACAAGATTTATGCTCGCAACAGCATTTTAGAGAAACTCGGTCTTGATAGCTTTGAAGAGCCCGAGACCTGCCCCGACGCCGAGCTTGAGGATATACTAAGCGGTCTTCTTGATTATGCGGTAGAAAAAGGCATAATAGAGGACAATATAGTTGCGCGTGACCTATTTGATACAAAGCTTATGGGGGTGCTAACACCTCGTCCGTCCGAGGTTATAGCGCAGTTTTTGGAAAACTACTGCGAAAGCCCAAAAGCCGCTACCGATTATTATTACAAGCTTAGTTGCGACAGTGATTATATCCGCCGCTACAGAATAAAGAAAGACCTTAAATGGCAAGTGGAAACCGAATACGGTATGCTTGATATTACTGTAAATCTTTCCAAACCCGAAAAGGACCCCAAGGCTATTGCGGCTGCAAAAAACGCTGTACAGTGCGGATACCCTAAATGTATGCTTTGCAAAGAGAACGAAGGGTATGCAGGCAGAAGTAATCACCCCGCAAGGCAAAACCACCGCATAATCCCCATTAGCATTAACGAAACCGACTGGTTTTTGCAATACTCACCCTACGTTTACTATAACGAGCATTGCATTGTGTTTAATTCCGAACACACACCAATGGCTATAAATCGCGCAACCTTTAAAAAACTTTTGGATTTTGTTGCGCTTTTCCCTCACTACTTTGTTGGCTCTAATGCCGACCTACCCATAGTTGGCGGCTCTATTTTATCCCACGACCATTTTCAAGGTGGTAATTACGAGTTCTCAATGGCTAAAGCAGATATTGAAACCGAAATTGAGTTTGAGGGTTTTAGGGATGTTAAAGCAGGTATTGTTAAGTGGCCTATGTCGGTTATTCGTTTGCAAAGCGCAGACCCCAAAAGCCTTATCGACCTTGCCGATAAAATTCTAAACGCTTGGCGTGGCTACACCGACGAGGATGCCTTTGTTTTTGCTGAGACCGAAGGCGAACCACACAACACAATAACACCTATTGCGCGCAAAAAGGGTGATGCTTTCCAGTTGGATTTAGTGCTTAGAAACAACATAACTACCGAAGAGCATCCGCTTGGCGTTTACCACCCACACAAAGAGCTGCACCATATAAAGAAAGAGAACATCGGTCTTATAGAGGTTATGGGCTTGGCAGTACTTCCCTCGCGCCTAAAAGCCGAAATGGCCGAGATTGAAAAGCTGTTAATTGCGGGTGAATCCATACCCGAAGATAGCCCCTTAATGATACATAACGACTGGGTACAAGAATTAAAACAACGCTACACCTTTACTGCCGATAATACCGAGCAGATACTAAAAGCCGAAATAGGCAAGGTTTTCTCAAAAGTATTAGAGCACGCGGGTGTTTTTGGGCGCACCGCCGAGGGTAAAGCCGCTTTCTTGCGGTTTGTTGATGCGGTTAAGTAAATAACAGTTGCATTTTTATTTATTATATGTTAATATAACTAATGTTAAAGACTGCGACGGAGAGAGTAAGCAATACACTTTGTTTAAGCGAGTCGGGGGTAGGTGTAAAGCCCGATAACAAAAATATTGCCGAAAATCACTCCCGAGTTGAAGGCTGATACTGTTTTTCAGAGGTAGGCTTCTCCGGTTTCCTTCCGTTACAAAGGGCGCGTATGATGGTATGCGTAAAGGTGGTTTAAGAAAGTTTATTTTATGCTTTTGTCCTTTGCGGGCGAAAGCATTTTTTATTGATTACAAAAAGGAGTACAAGGTATATGTACAAAGAAATTTCTACTAATCTTAATTTTGTAGAGCAAGAAAAAGAAATTGCAGAATTTTGGGAAAAGGAAGAAATATTTAAAAAGAGTATCGAAGAACGCGCCAAAGGTAAATCCTACGTGTTTTACGATGGCCCACCTACCGCCAACGGTAAGCCACACATTGGCCACGTTTTAACACGCGTTATTAAGGATATGATTCCCCGTTACCGCACAATGAAGGGCTACCGCGTTCCCCGTAAAGCCGGCTGGGATACCCACGGTCTACCCGTTGAGCTTGAGGTTGAAAAGCTTTTAGAATTAGATGGCAAAGAGCAAATAGAGCAATACGGTATTGCACCCTTTATTGACCACTGTAAAGAAAGCGTTTGGAAATACAAGGGTATGTGGGAGGATTTCTCTAAAACTGTTGGCTTCTGGGGTGATATGGATAATCCTTACGTTACCTATCACAACGACTTTATTGAGTCGGAATGGTGGGCACTTAAAACCATTTACGAAAAGGACCTACTATACAAAGGCTTTAAAATTGTTCCCTACTGCCCACGCTGTGGCACTCCCCTTTCCTCGCACGAGGTAGCACAGGGCTACAAAACTGTTAAAGAGCGTTCGGCTATCGTTCGTTTTAAAGTTAAGGGTGAGGATGCGTATTTCCTTGCTTGGACAACTACACCTTGGACTCTGCCTTCTAACGTTGCACTTTGCGTAAATCCTACCGACGATTACTGCAAGGTAAAGGCGGCAGACGGCTATACCTACTATATGGCAAACGCTCTGCTTGACAGAGTTTTGGGCAAGCTTGCTACCGATGACACCGCTGCCTACCAAATTTTAGAGAGCTTTAAGGGTGCCAATTTAGAGCATAAAGAGTACGAGCCTTTGTTCGACTTTGTTAAACCTACCTGTGAAAAGCAGGGCAAAAAAGGCCACTATATCACCTGCGACAGCTACGTTACAATGACCGACGGTACGGGTATTGTTCACATTGCCCCAGCCTTTGGTGAGGACGATGCCGCGGTTGGCAGAAAGTACGACCTACCATTTGTGCAGTTCGTTAATGCAAAGGGCGAGCTTACCGAGGAAACTCCGTATGCAAATATGTTTGTAAAGGATGCCGACCCCGTAGTATTAACCGACCTCGACAAAGCAGGATTATTGTTCGACGCACCTAAATTCGAGCACGAATATCCACACTGCTGGAGATGTGATTCTCCGCTAATTTACTACGCTCGCGAGTCTTGGTTTATTAAAATGACCGCCGTTCGCGACGACCTAATCGCCAACAACGATACAATTAACTGGATACCCGAAAGCATTGGTAAAGGACGCTTTGGTGACTGGCTTAAAAACGTTCAGGACTGGGGTATTTCGCGTAACAGATACTGGGGTACTCCACTTAATATTTGGGAGTGCGAGTGCGGACACCGTCATTCTATTGGTAGCATAGCAGAGCTTAAAGAATTAAGCGACAACTGCCCCGAGGATATCGAGCTTCACCGCCCGTATATCGACGCGGTTACCATTAAATGTTCTAAGTGCGGCGGCGAAATGCACCGCGTACCCGAGGTTATAGACTGCTGGTTTGACAGCGGTGCTATGCCCTTTGCACAACACCACTATCCGTTTGAAAATAAAGAGCTGTTCGAGGAAGAATTCCCCGCTAACTTTATTTCGGAAGCGGTTGACCAAACTCGTGGTTGGTTCTATTCATTACTTGCTATTTCAACACTTATTTTCAACAAAGCACCTTACAAGAACGTTATTGTTTTAGGCCACGTGCAAGACGAGAACGGACAAAAAATGTCTAAATCCAAGGGCAATGCAGTTGACCCAATGGAAGCACTAAACACCTACGGCGCAGATGCTATTCGTTGGTATTTCTACACAAACTCGGCGCCTTGGCTACCAAACCGTTTCCACGGCAAAGCCGTAACCGAGGGTCAGCGCAAGTTTATGGGCACTCTTTGGAACACCTACGCTTTCTACGTGCTTTATGCTAACATTGATAAGTTCGACCCAACCAAGTATGATATTAATACAGCCGCCCTTACTGTTATGGACAAATGGCTTATCTCTCGCCTTAACAGTATGGTTAAAACTGTTGACGAGTCTTTAGAAAATTATCGTATCCCCGAGGCTGCACGTGCTTTACAAGACTTTACCGACGAGATGTCTAACTGGTACGTTCGCAGAGGACGCGAGAGATACTGGGTACAGGGTATGACCGACGATAAGATTGCGGCATATATGACCCTTTATACAGCATTAGTTACAACCGCAAAGGCAGCAGCACCTATGATTCCGTTTATGGCTGAAAGCATATACCAAAACCTTGTTCGCACGGTTGATAATACTGCTCCTAAGAGTGTTCATCTTTGCGATTTCCCCGAGGTTTGCGAATCTGCAATAAACACAGAGCTTGAGGCTAATATGGATAAGGTACGCGAGGTGGTAGTTTTAGGACGTGCCGCAAGAAACGGCGCTAACCGTAAAAACCGCCAACCCTTAGGCCTTATGTATATTGAAAGCGAAACCGAGCTACCTACAGAGTATGCTGATATTATTAAAGACGAGCTTAACGTTAAAGCTCTCGAATATAAAGCAAGCCTTGGCGAGTTTGTTTCTTACGTATTTAAGCCTCAGCTTAAAACTGTTGGTCCAAAATACGGCAAACAGTTAAACGAAATTCGCGAGGCTCTGCAAAATATCGATGGCAACGCCGCTAAAGCCGAGCTAGACCAGGACGGTAGCATTAGGTTGGATTTACCGTCTGGCGCGGTTGTTCTTAACACCGAGGACCTACTTATCAGCACCGACCAAAAGGAAGGCTACTATACCGTATCCGACCGCGGAGTTACGGTTGCGCTTGATACAACCCTTACTGCCGAGCTTATTGACGAGGGCTTTATTCGTGAAATCATAAGCAAAATTCAAACAATGCGAAAAGAGGCAGGCTTTAATGTTATGGACCACATAGTAGTTACCCTAAAGGGTAGCGAAAAGGTTGCCGACATTATTACACGCAAACCCCAAGAAATTATGAACGACACCTTGGCAAATGCAATAGAGGTTGCAGAGCCCAAGGGCTACACTAAAGACTGGGATATTAACGGCGAGGCCGTTACTTTAGGCGTAGAAAAGGTATAAAAAACTTAAGCCGAGTGTTCGTACGAACACTCGGCTTAAATTATTATTCAATTACCAAAGCTTATGGTAGATATTCATTATATCTTCTTTTGTTGGAGTGCGGGGGTTGGTGGCAGTAGTTCCGTCGCGCAGAGCCGCGTCTGCCATAACCGAGATTCGCGACTTATACTCGTTTTCGGTAATGCCGCCTATTTCTGATATACTTAAAGGTATATTCATTTCGGTACACATAAAACGCATATAGCTTATAAGCGCGTGGATTGTGGTAACCTCGTTAAGATTGTTAACCCCTAAAATGCGCGCCATATTGCAATACTTTTGCACGCACGGGTCATACTCTTTACGGCTTCTTGAATATTTACCAATGTTGCTATTATACTCGATAATATGCGGTAGCAGTATTGCATTTGCTCTACCGTGTGGGATGTGGAACTGTGCGCCGAGTTGATGCGCCATACCGTGATTAAGTCCTAAAGAAGCCGAGCTAAACGCAAGACCTGCAAGGCAAGATGCAATGTGCATTTTACGCCTTGCGTGGCTATCGTTATTATCGTTATAAGAACGAATTAAGAACTGTCCACAAATTTCAACCGCTTTTTCAGCCAAAGCCGCCGAGAACTCGTTATTGTTAAGACTAACATAAGCCTCAATAGCGTGGGTCATAACGTCCATACCCGTATCTGCCGTAATGGTAGGCGGAACACTTTTAACAAGCTCTTCGTCTAAAATTGCCTCGTCGGGCACCATATCAACACTTGCCAAGGGGTATTTAGTGCCAACCTCTGGGTCGGTTATAACCGAGAAAGGTGTAACCTCGCTACCCGTACCGCTTGTTGTGGGAATAGCAATTAAGTGCGGGTTAAAATCCGCCTTTATCCTCTGTGCAAATTTTCTTATCGATTTTGATAGGTCAAGTGCGCTACCGCCGCCGATTGCAACAATGCAGTCGGGATTTATTTCTATGGCAGTTGTAACACCCGAAATAACCTTTTCAACCGGTGGGTCGGGGATAACGTCGCTATAAAGTGTGTAGTTAGCGTTCACCTCATCAAGACGCGAGGTTACTTGGTTAATAAGTCCGCTTGAAACAACAAACGGGTCGGTAATAACCATAAGCTTATTAAACTCTAACTCTTTTAAGCGGTCGAGCGCGTTTAGACCAAAAAATATTTTTGTGTTTACCTCAAAGCTTTTCAAAGCGCTTCCTCCAATTAAATTACGGTTATCTTAATCTCTAATCTTACTTTTTTATCCGGTGCTATAAAACGCATACCGCGTTTGTTTTTAAAGACCCCGTCGTCACTATAGCAGTCGTTCATTCCTGTCCAAGGCTCTAAACAAATATACTTGGCTTTAAACTTTGCCCTTTGCCAAACTCCGAAATAATCGAAATCGGCAAAGTCCATTTTTATGCCCCTGCCATCTTTATCAAGTAGCTTTATCCACTTTGAATTAAGGTGCTCGAAAACAAGCGCGCCCTTATCGAAAAGGCTGTGGTCAAGCTGTATTTCGTTATTACCGAAAAACACTGTATCGGGGTTATAATCGTCTATAATTCCGTTGTTGTCAATTCTGTATGCGGGTGCAGTTTCATTCTTTTCGAATACAAGCTTGTGGTCTGAAAACTCACCCTTAAACAGTGGTACATTAAAGCCAGGATGCGCACCCACAACAAACGGCATATCAATATCGTTCTTGTTTTCAATTATGAAGGTTTGCGAAAATCCGTTTTCTTGGAGCTTATACTCAACCGAAAACTTAAAATTATACGGATACATTTTAAGGGTTGCGGTGTTAGACTCTATCGACAGGGTTACTTTATCTTCGGAAATATCCTCTACCTTGAAATCGGTATCCTTGGCAAAGCCGTGGATATCCATATGATAGGATTTACCGTCGATAAGTGTTGTTTCGCCCTCGCCCTTAAACATACCAACTATTGGGAATAGCACAGGTGCACTGCCCGACCAAACATCAGGGTTGCGCTGCCAAATGTACTCGGTACCGTTACAAATAAACGAGCTAAGCTCGGCACCAAATGTATCAACCGAAAGGCTACAGTTTTTATTTTTAATGGTGAAAGTTTGCATAATAAGTATCCCTTATTTCTTTTGGTAGGTTTGTTGGTATATCAAAAAGCTTTATATATTCCTTTGAGGAGTGCATAGAAATACACTCGCCGTGGGCTATCAAGTTATGGTCTAAAACCGATACGTTAATGCTATTACAAGCAGCTATTATTTTACGTGTTTGATACACATCCTGAGGAGAAGGAATGGCAAAACCGCTTGGGTGATTGTGCACGATTATTGCCATTGTGGCTTGGTTGTTTATTAGGGTTTCAATAATTTTACGCACGTCGATTATAACCGAATCTATAGTTCCTTTGGCAAGTATATCAAAAGAAAGCGCCCTATAGCAATTATCCATACTAACAAGCCCTAACACCTCTTCGGAAAAGCCTGCATACTTACCTAAAAGATAATCGCTTACCTTATTCATATTATTTAAAACGGTAACCTGTTGATATTTGCTATAGTTATATGCACGCGCAGCCGGAAGTATAGCCTTAATTAAGCATGCCGTATTCTCGGATATACCCGGTGTTTTTATAAGCTCTTCGTAGGGCGCATCAAAGAGTGCGTAAAGTGAGCCGAATTTATCTAAAATTTTATGGGCAAGCTCGTTTGTGTCCCTACGCGGAATGGTATAAAAAAGCAGCATTTCGAGAATGTTGTGGTCTTCAAAATTTTCAAAACCACCTTCTCTTATAAAGCGCTTTTTCAAACGTGCGCGATGCCCTGAATGGTCATAAGTTGCCACAATATCACCCTAAATATATTATCTTTTAAAGTATATATCAATCAAAGTCTTTTTGGAAGACATAAATTGTGTTATACTATACCTTAAGAAATGGGGTGGTAGAATGAAAAGCTTTACGGTAAGCCAAAACGATGCAGATAAACGACTTGATAAGTTTTTAGAAAAAGTAGCACCCAAGCTACCTAAAAGCCTTATGTATAAGTATATTAGGCTAAAGCGCATAAAGGTAAACCGCAAGCGCGCCGAAATTAATACGCGCCTTAAAGTCGGTGATGTTGTAGAAGCTTATATTGGCGACGAGTTTTTTGAAAGTGTAGCGCCAAAGTACGATTTTCTTTCTGCCTCAAAAGCTATTAACATTGTCTATGAAGACGAGAATATTATGCTAATAGACAAGCCCCAAGGCCTTTTAGTGCACCCCGACGATAAGGAATATTGCGACACGATGATTGCCCGTATTCAGCGGTATTTGTACGAAAAGGGTGAATATAATCCAAGTGAAGAAAACACATTTGCACCCTCCCTCGCTAACCGCATAGACCGCAACACAGGCGGTATTGTACTTGCTGCTAAAAATGCCGAGGCGCTACGGATTTTGTGCGATAAAATTAAATTCCGCGAGCTTGATAAGTTCTACCTTGCCGCAGTTCACGGTGTACCTAAAAAGGCAGAAGCTCTTTTAGAAGGCTACTTGGAAAAGAACGAACAAAAAAATATAGTGTTTGTGCAGAAAAACAAAACCGACGATAACAAGCTTATTAGAACTGCCTATAAAACCCTTGCAACAAAAGGCGGCAACGCGCTTTTAGAGGTGGAACTGCTTACGGGTAGAACTCATCAGATAAGGGCGCACTTGGCGTCTATCGGCCACGCGCTGTTAGGTGACGGAAAGTACAGTAAAATTGGCACTGCCGATAAAAAACTCGGCTACCGCCACCATGCGCTTTACTCCTATCGCCTGCGCTTTAACTTTAAAACCGATGCTGGCATTTTAAACTACCTTAACGGAAAAGAATTCACAGCCCCAAACGTATGGTTCGCAGATGAGTTTGGGTATACAATAAAATAAAAAGCACGCAAAAGAATAACCCCGAGGTAAACCTCGGGGTTTAGTGTTTAAATTATGATTATTTCATCATTGAAGCAACTTCGTCTGCAAAGTTGTCTTCACGTTTTTGGATACCTTCGCCCTTTTCGAAACGAACGTAATCTACAATAGCGATTTCGCCGCCAAGTTCTTTTGCGGTGTTAGCAATATACTGAGCAACGGTCATGCTATCATCCATAACGAATTCCTGCTCAAGTAGACAGATTTCCTTAAGCTGCTTAGCAAGACGACCTTGAACAAGACCTGCGAAAATCTTGTTATCAGCAATTTCTGCTTTGCGAGCAACAGCGGTAGAAGCAAGAGTTGCAAGAGCTTCTTTAGAAATGAAGTTTACAAAATTCTTCTTCTGCTTAGCGTCAAGACCTTGGTAAACAGAGATATCCTCGTCGCTCCATTTCTTATTAGCAATTACTTCTTCAATAAGGCTATTAAGAATTGGAATAGGAAGTGAATCAGGCTTGTTGAGAGCGCTATCAATAGTGAAGGACTTCATCTTTTGGAGTTCTTCATCAGAAATGTTTGCTTTGCTTAAATATTCAGGGTTTTGAGCAGCAATCTGCATTGCAATTGCTTTACCCATAGCAGCAAACTCGGGTTTAGCTGCGATTTCGTCGCTTGTATCGAACTTAGCAAGAACGCCGATAGAGTTACCTGCATGAACGTAAGCAGAGGTGATTCCCTCATAGCGAACAAAACGACGGATAGAAAGGTTCTCGCGGAATTTCAAAAAGATTTCCTGAACCATTTCTTCAACGGTAGCGCCAGCTTCGTTCTTGCACTGAAGAAGAGCAGGAACGTCGGCGGGGTTCTGTTCTGCAGCAATTTTAGCAACATTTGTTACGAATGCTTTAAATTCATCATTGGAACCAACGAAGTCGGTCTCAGAGTTAGCCTCAACAACGGCTGCAATACCGTTTTCGCAGAAAGTAACAACAGCGCCTTCTGCAGCGACGCGGTCTGCTTTTTTAGCTTGTGAAGCAAGACCCTTTTCGCGAAGATAATCGACAGCCTTGTCCATATCGCCGTCGCACTCTACCAAAGCTTTTTTACAATCCATCATACCGCAGCCAGTCTTCTCGCGAAGTGCCTGCACGTCTTTAGCTGTGAATGCCATTTATATAACCTCCAATTAAAGTTACTTTAAATATATATTATTGGGCAGCGTCTTCTGCAGCAATTTCTTCTACTGCAGCTGCTTCTTGAGCTTCCTCAGAAACCTCTACTACCTCTTCGCCCTCTGTAGCTGCAGAACCCTGCTCACCCTGTCTGCCTTCGATAACTGCAGCAGCCATAGTCTGAGTGATAAGCTTAACAGCACGGATAGCATCGTCGTTACCGGGGATTACGTAGTCAACTTCATCTGGGTCGCAGTTGGTATCAACAATAGCTACGATGGGAATACCTAACTTGTGAGCCTCTTGAACTGCAATCTTTTCTTTTCTTGGGTCAACGATGAAAAGTGCGCCGGGGATTTTGTGCATATCTTGGATACCGCCTAAGAACTTCTCAAGCTTTTCGATTTCAAGGTTAAGTTTGATAACCTCTTTTTTAGGTAAAAGCTCGAAAGTACCGTCGTCACGCATGCCGCGGAGCTGATTCAAACGGTCGATTCTTTGACGAATGGTGCGGAAGTTGGTAAGCATACCGCCTAACCAACGCGCATTAACATAAGGCATACCGCAAGCCTCTGCGTCTTCCTTAACAGAATCCTGAGCCTGCTTTTTGGTGCCTACAAACAGAATGTCTTTACCCTCTGCAGAAAGGTCGCGAACGAACATATAAGCATCGTTAAGCTTTTTAACGGTTTTCTGCAAATCGATAATGTAAATTCCATTTCTCTCAGTAAAGATGTACTGAGACATTTTGGGGTTCCAGCGTCTTGTAAGGTGGCCGAAATGAACGCCTGCCTCTAAAAGCTGTTTCATTGATACTACTGACATTTGATTGTCCTCCTTAGGTTTTACCTCTACTCCTGCTGACCGGTGGATAAAATATCCGGCACCTGCCCTGGCGGAGTATGTGAAATTTAGCCGCTAATAGTGCAGCCTAATGATTATATCACAATAAAACGAAATAATCAATACTTTTTTAAAATTTTTTTATTTTAATTCAAGGTGTTTATGCGCCTCCAAAGGTCGCTTATTTCCTTGCGCATTCCACTATGCTCTAATCTTTGAAGTGCAGGGTCGCGAGTGAGCATATCGGTGGCTGCCTTTCCAGCCTCCTCAAGCACCCTCATATCACAGCTGAGGTCAGCAATTCTGAACTGCGGCAGTCCGTGTTGGCGGTTGCCTAAAAAATCGCCCGGTCCACGAAGTTTTAGGTCTTGGTCGGCAATTTTAAAACCGTCGGTAGTTTTGCACATTATGTTAAGGCGTTCGTTTTTCTTGGGGTCTTTTATATCGGTTATAAGTACGCAAGAGGATTTATCCTTGCCTCTGCCAACCCTACCGCGAAGCTGATGCAACTGCGAAAGCCCAAACCTCTCGGCATTTTCTATAACCATTATGGTAGCGTTGGGCACGTCTACACCCACCTCGACAACGGTGGTGGCTATTAGCAATTGAATTTTACCCTCTGAGAAGGCGCGCATTGTTTTTTCTTTCTCGTCTGCCTTTTGTTTGCCGTGTAAAAGCCCCAAGCTGTAACCCTTGAACTCACCTTCTTTAAGCTCCTCATAATAAAGGGTTGCGGGTACACCAAAGCTGTTTTCACCCTCCTCTACAAGTGGGCAAACTATATACGCTTGGTTTCCGTTTTCGATGTGCTTTTTTATATATCCGTACACACGCTTACGCAAGGACGAATTAACACTATAGGTTTCAATAGGATGTCTGCCACGAGGCAGAGCCGAAATAACGCTTAAATCGAGGTCACCGTAAAGTATAAGCGCTAATGTTCTTGGAATCGGTGTTGCCGACATAACAAGTACGTGCGGATTTTTGCCCTTTGTTGCTAAAGAGGCGCGTTGTGCCACACCAAAACGATGCTGTTCGTCGGTGACCACAAGCCCTAAGTTTTTGAACTGTACATCGCCTTGGATAAGCGCCTGTGTACCGATTACGATATCCACCTCACCGCTTTGTAGTTGTTCTTTAATTTTTGTTTTCTCGCTTTTTTTGGTAGAGCCTAAAAGCAGTTTTACGTTAATGCCCGTATCCTTTAAAAGCCCGCTTACAGTAGAAAAATGCTGTTCGGCTAAAATTTCGGTTGGCGCCATCATAGCACTTTGCATTTTACATAAAGCGGCAGAGTGCATAAGGGCTGTGGCTACAGCGGTTTTACCCGAGCCAACATCACCCTCTATAAGTCTGTTCATCTGTCTTCCGGACATCATATCGGCAGCACATTCGTTTATTGCCTTTAACTGACCCTCGGTTAAGGTAAAAGGTAAAAGCGCAGTAAATTCGTCTATATACAGGCGCTCAAGTATGGTACCGCTTTTCTGTAGATTTTTGGTTTTCATAGCGGCAATGCCTGTTCTGAAAACAAGTAGTTCTTCAAACACCAAGCGTCTGCGCGCCACCTCTAAGCTTTGCTCGTTTTGTGGGAAATGTATGTTTCTTAAGGCAAAATCGAGGTCGCAAAGCCTATACTTACTTTTTATATAATCGGGAATGGGGTCTTCGGGGATAAACTCTAACGCATTTTTTTGGGCTTTTCTAATATTGCTTTGATAAAGCCCTGCTGTAGTAGGATAAACAGGGGTTATTACAGCACTCCCCTCGTCGATAATTTCGGGTGAGGACATTGCCCTATTACCGCCCGAGCCCGTAATTTTACCATAGAAGACATAACTCTTGCCCTTTTTTATGCTTGCCGCTAAATACTTATTATTGAAAAGGGTTACGGTTATAAGGCCACTTTCATCAGCGGCGGCAAACTTATAAAGCACCATATTATTACGGGTATGTTGCTCGTCTACATCGGTTAGCACCTTTGCCTTTACTGCACAAACCGAATCTGTTACCGCGTTATATATGGGTGTTATTTTTGAATAGTCGCGATAATCCCTTGGATAGTAGCGCAAAAGGGCATAGACAGTACTTATGCCAAGCTTTTTAAAAAGCTTGGCACGAGCTTCGCCTATACCCTTTAAATATTGAATATCCCGTGATGCCACAAGCGGCACCTCCGTAATTTATTTATTCAACAGATATAACAAAGTAGTACACCGGCTGACCGCCGTTTACCAAGGTTACCTCTGCCTGATTTCCAACCTTTGCCGTAACTGCTGCCTGAATTTTTTCGGCAACCGATTCTTTAACATCTTCGCCAAAGATTAGGGTGATATATGATGTATCCTTTTTTACGAGTGACTTTGTTAGCTTAACAACGCTTTTCTCAAGGTCTATATCTGTAAAGGCAATTTTGCCGTTTGCCATACAAAGCAGTTCGCCCTTCTTTATTTGGTGACCATCGAAATCGCTATCCCTTGCGGCGTAGGTTATCTGACCTGTAGAAACCTTTTCATAAGCTAAGCGCATAGCCGTAGCGTTATCCTTATAATCGGCATCGGGGTCGAAAGCCAACATTGCCGAAATTCCTTGCGGAATTGTTCTGGTTTGTAAAACAATAACCTTGCGTGTTGCAAGAGGCACCGCCTGTTCGGCTGCCATTATTATGTTTTTATTGTTAGGTAGAACAAATACCGTTTCGGCAGGTGTAAGCTCTATAGCCTTTAAAATATCGTCGGTACTTGGGTTCATTGTCTGTCCGCCCGAAACTATGGTATCTACACCGATTTCGCGGAACAGCATTTCCAAACCTTCGCCTGCACATACCGAAACAAAGCCGTACGGGTTTTCTTTTGGCGCGGGGGTGTAAACCTCGGTTTTCTCTAAGTTCTCGGTAGGTTTAGGCTGCTTTGAATCGTGCTTTGCGCGTTCGTGCTGGTCGCGCATATTTTCAACCTTCATATTGGTTAATTGACCGAATGTCAAGCCCTTTTCAAAGGCATTACCGGGATGGTCGGTATGAACGTGAACCTTAATTATTTCGTCGTCATCTACCACAACTACGCAGTCACCAATAGTTTCTAAATAAGCGCGAAGGTCGGCGGGGTTGCTGTTGGTATCTTCGCGTTTTACTATAAACTCGGTACAGTAGGTAAAGGTGATTTCGCCCTCATACTCGGCAGCGGCATTATAGCCACCCTCGTTTTCTGAAGACGCTACCTCTGCCACAGCATTTTTAGTGGGTATTATTTCGCCCTTCTCAAATACCGAGAGCATACCTTCCATTATTACAACAAGACCTTTACCGCCCGCATCAACAACACCTGCTTTTTTAAGTACAGGTAAAATTTCGGGGGTTTCGGCAAGGGCTTTGTTTGCGCCCTGCAAAGCCGCTTTAAAGGTTTCTAATTCGTCGGCGCCTGTAGCAGCTGCTTTTTTAGCATACTCGCCCGCTACGCGAACAACGGTTAGAATGGTACCCTCGGTTGGCTTCATAACTGCCTTGTATGCCGCCTCAGCACCCATCGTGAATGCGTTTGCTACATCCTTGCCACCTGCTGTTTCAAGGTCTTTAAAACCGTTTGCAAAGCCCCTGAAAATAAGCGACAGTATAACGCCCGAGTTACCTCTTGCGCCGCGAAGCAATGCAGAAGCTACTACCTTTGCTACCTCGCCTATAGTGGCATCGTTTATACGTGCAACCTCTTTAGAGGCGTTTGAAATTGTCATTGACATATTTGTTCCGGTATCGCCATCGGGCACCGGAAAAACATTAAGCTCATCCACTGCGGTACGGTTGTTTGAGATGTTATTTGAAGCAGATATAATCGCGTCGCGCAGGGTATTTCCGTTTAACAAAATTGAACACTCCTTTGTTATTCAGTAACGATAGCGTCTACGCGAACCGTAACCTTGGATACGTCTATTCCTGTAGCATTTTTAACGGTATACTTAACCGCCTCTGTAATGCTGTTAGCAATAGTGTTTATATTTATACCGTATATAACGGCAATATGCAAATCTACAGCAACGGTGTTAATATCACCGCTTACTTGAATACCTTTATCAATATAATTATTACGTTTAAAAACATTAAATATTTTCTGCTTGCGGCTTGGTACCATACCAACCACACCATAGCAGCTTTGAACCGAGTGACCTATAAGCTTTGCCAAATACTCGTTAGAAAAGCAAACGGTTCCGTTCATGGTTTCGTAAGAAATCATATTAATATCCCCCTTGAAATTTTATTTTATTTTAACCTTTTCTATTCCGCCAAACACATCTGTTATGCCTATGCTAACACCCGATATATCTGTAGCATAGCTTACCATTCCCGTGCGGTAACAAATCGGAATAATTGGCATTTCGCCAAAGAAAGCGGTTGCAACGTCCCTTGCGGTTGCCTCGCCCTTATACATTTTAGCCACCGCGCGTGCGGTATCACCCGCAGGGTCTTTTTGAGCCTCGGGTTTAGAGGCAGTGTCTGACGAAGCTGTGTCTGCCGAAGCGGTATTAGAACTATTAGAAGTGTTATCGGCAGTAACCGCCTTGTTCTTATAGCTTATACCGTATGCAGCGCTACCACCTTTTGTTACAAGCTCGGTTATATCCATATTATTGCCTATGGCAACCTCTGCAATGTATAAATCAAAATGGCCTTTTTTTAGTGCGTAGGTGTAATCACTCCACCCGTACTTACTAACATTTAACTTTATACCCGCCGCTTTTAACTGAGTTTTTATAAGCTCGGCCGCGGCAGTACGCCAAGGATTATCCTTATAGCATATAAGATTTAGGGTAAGTCTTTCGCCCACTTGATTTACATAGTATCCGCTATTATCCTTTTTATTATATCCTATTTTATCCAATAGTGCAAGATAAACATTTTCGTTTATCTGATTTTCTACCGAAGCGGTAATGTTATCACCCTGCGACCAATCGGGATGGAAGATGCTGTTTGTGGGTACTGCGTTTTGGTAATACGCCTCCTGAGTAATATCACTGCGGTCTATCGCTGTAGACACTGCCTGACGCATATCACAGTTTGCCATAAGCCCCGATTCCATATTGGTGCCAAGGTAAACCAAGTTGTTTGAGTTTACCGATTTATATTTGCCACGCACCTGCAAAAGCTTGCAATCCGAAAGGTCGGAATAATGATAGGTTATGTTGCCTATCTGTAGGTTGTGCTTCAAAGCCTCTTGGTCTGGTGTGTTTATTAAATAGATGGTTTTAATGTTTGGTTTGTCACCATAATAATGCGTGTTTGCCTTTAGCTCTGTTTTGGCACTGTTTATGCTGTATCTACCACAACTAATAGGTGGTATTTCTATATTATCACTACTGGTCTTTTTATCAGACCCTGCCTTATATATAGGGAAATCAAGCTGATTTATAAAATACGGGTCTTCCTTTTTAAGCTTAAATACAACAACGTTGTAAGAAGCCGACGACACCTCGCTTACATCCTCTAACCCATATTTATAACGAGTATCACTTTTCATTGCTTTTTTAGCGCAATACACCACGTCGTCTGCCGTAACGCTACTGCCATCAGAAAATGAGGCTGTGCGAAGGGTTACGGTTACCGTGCTTTTATTAGTATCTATTTTAGATGCAAGTCTGTACTGTGGGGTGAAGCTATTATCAAGCTCTATTAACGGCTCGTACATAAGTGTAGATAAATTTCTGTTAAGCGCAGTTTTGGCGCTGTACGGGTTAAAGGAATCGGTAACACTGCAAGCGAGTGACAGCTTTAGTTTGCTTTCTTTTTCCTTTTCTTCCATTACCTCTGATGTAACACTGCTTTGCTCTAAATCAGTGCTACTGCTTTTATTGGGTGCTTTGCTGCAGCCACTAAGAAAAATTGCCGAACAAAGCAACATTAAAATAAGGCTTTTTATTTTCATTTGCCTTCTCCTTACGCTTGAAAATTACATAATATATATAGGTGTTATGGCAGTTGCTTTTTTTGTGGCTTTATCTACCTCTATAACGCAACCGTTAATCATAGCATCACCAGTTTGGTTTTGGAACTTTACGGGTAGCTTATCCTTCATTTTTGCGATTGCTATTTCAGGTTTTACGCCAAGCACCGAATCCCGAACACCCGTCATACCCAAATCGGTAACGTATGCGGTACCAAGGGGAAGTATTTGCATATCGTTTGTTTGTACGTGGGTGTGGGTGCCTACAAGCGCGGTAACGCGGGAGTCAAGATAAAAACCAAGCGCGCGCTTTTCACTTGTTGCTTCGGCGTGGAAATCTACTATTATTATGTTTGCGCCATCAGCTTTTGCTTTTTCTATAAGTGCGTCGCAACAAGCAAAAGGACAGTTCATACTTTCCATATACACAGTACCCAAAACGTTTATTACAGCAACCGACGTATATCCTAAATCCACCAAGCAGTAGCCCTTACCCGCAACGTCACTCGGTAGGTTTGCAGGTCTTAAAAGAAACGGATTTTCATCTAAATAGTTAAACACTTCACTGCGGCGGAGAGTGTGGTTACCACCCGTTATAACGTCGGCACCGCTTGTAAAAAGATGCTCGGCAGAGCCCTTGGTTATTCCGTTGCCCTCGGCTGAGTTTTCGCCGTTTACTATGGTTAAATCTATTTTATATTGCTTTTTTAACGAGCTTAAGCGATGGCGCAATATTTCGCAACCGCTTTCGCCTACTACATCGCCTATACAAAGTATGTTCATTATTTTTTGTTTTTTCCTTTTTTGTTTATTTCTTTAGCCAAAGCATTCAAACTCGAATCAGATTTTGAAACAAGTATTTTTGGCTGTGACATCGTTAAAATACTCGTGAATCCGTTAGGATTCACTGTGTTTTTGCCTCGCACATCAAAAAATCCTTTATTTACAAAATTCTGCGACCTTAAAGGTGCATGATTTTTGTGTGGATTTTGGTGAAGACAAACACATAAGGCTAACGCCTATGTGTGCGAATGAGCCAAAAGACACCTGAAAGCAGCCCTTTAAGGCTGGTTCGGGTTTAAATGCTTTGGCTAGGGCAAAAGCTTTCCATACAACAACCGTCACATTTAGGGCTTTGCGCTTTACAGGTATCCCTTCCGTGAAGAACTATGCGGTGGCAGAAATCGTTAGACTCCTCGGGCGGTAAAATTGCCTTTAGCTGTAGCTCTACTTTTTTAGGGTCGGTTGTATCGGTAAGCCCAAGCCTACCTGAAATACGTATACAATGGGTATCGGCAACCACAGCGGGCAGTCCGTAAACATCACCGCAAATAAGGTTAGCCGTTTTTCTGCCAATACCTGGGAGCTTTATAAGTTCTTCTAAAGTTTTTGGCAACTCACCGCCGTATTGCTCGGTTAAGGTAGCGCCTAATTGCTTTAGGTCACGCGCCTTAGTTTTATAAAGACCACAGCTTTTAATAAGTTCCTCTATTTCACCTACCTCGGCTTTTGCAAAATCGTAGGGTGTTGGTAGTTTTTCAAAAAGTGCGGGGGTTACAATGTTCACGCGTGCGTCGGTACATTGTGCCGAAAGTCTTGTTGCCACAAGCAACTGAAAAGGGGTGTTAGCATTTAGCGAACATTTTGCATCTGGGTATTTAACCTTTAATGCCTCTACCGCCGCTATTGCGCGTTGCTTTTTGGTCATACAACTTATCCCCCTTTTTTTAAATTACATACCTACTTAATTATATAATACCATTAAGCTTGTTTTCTTGCAACAAAAAATTACCACTTGATTTTTTTAAAAAGGGGTGTTATATTGTATAAAGAACATTTGTTCTCGAACTGTTTCAAGGAGGATTGTTAGTGTGGCGCGTACTATTTTGCATTGCGACCTTAATAACTTTTACGCATCTGTTGCCTGTCACGACCACCCCGAGCTTCGCGGTAATGCGGTGGCTGTATGCGGTGACCCTGAGGCTCGGCACGGCATAGTGCTTGCTAAAAATATGGAAGCCAAGGCATACGGCGTAAAAACGGGAGAGCCTATATGGCAAGCGAAAGAAAAATGCCCCAACCTTATAACTGTACCGCCCGACTTTCCGCGTTACGATTACTTTTCTAAAAAAGCGCGCGAAATATATATGCGGTACAGCGACTTGATAGAGCCGTTCGGACCTGACGAGGCTTGGATAGACGTTACGGGAAGTAGCCTTATTTTCGGTAGCGGCGGTGATATTGCAGAGGCTATTCGCCTTGCCACAAGACGCGAGCTTGGGCTTACAGTTTCTATAGGCGTAAGCTTTAATAAGGTTTTTGCAAAGCTTGGCAGTGACCTTAAAAAGCCCGACGCTATCTCATTTATAACACCCGATAATTTTAAAAAGGTAGTTTGGGATTTGCCCACCGACAGTATGATCGGAGTTGGTCCTGCTACTGCAGAAAAGCTTAAAAGTATTGGCATTTACACCTTGGGACAGTTGGCAAGGGCTAAAGACGAACGTCTTAAAAAATTGCTTGGTAAGGTAGGACCCCAACTTAAAACTTATGCCGCAGGTGGTGACACCTCGCGCGTGGCACCGCAAAACTATACCCCTATTCCTAAAAGCATTGGCAGGTCAACCACCACCGCCGAGGACCTTAAAACCCTAAATGACGTTTGGAGTATTCTACTGTTGCTTTCCGAAAAGGTTGCCGAGGAGCTACGCCGACAAAACCTTACGGCAAACGGAGTAGGACTTCACCTTAGAACAAACGAGCTTAAGGTAAACGAACTGCAAATGCCCCTACTAAGACCTTGCGCTTTGGGAATGGATTTAGCAAAATCTGGCATAGAGCTTTTTTGCAAAGGCTACCAGTTTATAAGGCCTTTGCGCTCGCTTGGAATCAGAGCAATAAATTTAACACCTACCGATTCTACTGCCGAACAGCTTTTTTTGTTCGACGATACGCGCAAACATTTGCGTCTTAAAAAAATTGAGCAACAAATGGATGAACTAAGGTGTCGCTTTGGTGACGATGCAATTTGCCGCGGCAGATTGCTTTACAGAGGAATTACAAAGCAGGCAGAAAAGCCCTTCTCGATGATGTATAAATAAGCGCCGTACTAAAACGTACGACGCTTGATTTTTTATTTTTTTATTTTCACTTTTTTTACCGAGCTATATGAGGAATAAGCATTTACGCTACCCGATTTTTTATAGGTGCGCACCTTGAAATAATAGGTTTTGCCCTTCTTTAGCTTTTTAGCGGTATAGGTAAGTTTTGTGCCCGAATAAATCTTTTTGTATTTACCCTTTTTACCCGACTTCATATAAACCTGATATCGCGTAGCACCGCTTACCTTTTTCCACTTAAGCTTTGCGGCTTTAGAGGAGGTGTTTTTGTAATAACTTATTTTTGGTGCAGAGGTTGCGGTTTTAGCAGTAAGCGTACTTGAGGCTACACTTGTGTATTTTTTACCGCTTACTGTTTTAAAGGCTACAACTTTATAGTAGTAGGTTTTGTTTTTAGAAAGCTTTTTGTTGGTATAGCTTACAGTAGAACGGGAATTAATAGTAGCTACGGTTTTGTAAGTTCCCTTTTTAGAGGTAGCGCGAAGCACCGTATAACCCGTTCCGCTTGGAGCTTTTGACCAACTTATAGTAATGCTTGAGGCGGTTGCCTTTTTAACCTTTAGCTTTTCTACTTTTTTAGGGCGTATATAAAAATACTTTGTGACACTTCCCGCAAAACTGCCTATGCCCGAAATTACAACCTTTGCCCTGCCTGTAGCTATGTTATTAGAAAACGCAAGTTTGTAATCGGTATTAAGCTTTAGCACCTTGCCACCATAGGTAATATTAGGTGACTGTGTAATTTTACCGCCCGTATAGGTTTTGTCAACAATATTTGAAATGCTCGCAACGTTAATATCTATTATCTTTATAGGGCCATATTTGTCCAAAAGCACTTGGCCGGCAAAATAATAAGGTGAAGATGCTATGTCGCAATATGCAATATTATCATAAACCTTAAAGCCGTATATATCCTTACCGTTGTCTTTTTTTGGCGTGTGGATTTTTAAAACAGTATCTTTTTTTACATTATATTCGTAAACGGTATCACTTGTATTATAATACAGATGCCCGTTATCTGCACTAAGACAGGCATAGTTTCCGCTATATCTCCACGAGTCCTCTACCGAGTGCAAATAGGTATCGTTTTTGCCATTGCCGCCCGCCCAACGCATTAGCTTTTCTTGGGCATTATTTATATAATAAATCTCGCCGTTAAGTAATGAAAATGCGGTTTCGGATTCTTGCCAAAAATAGTTGTCGTAGGTAGTGTCGTTAGGTGTGGTATCAAAATCGTTGGCTTTGTGGTTGCCCGCCGTTTTCATACCGTTAGTAGAACGTAAAAAGTATTTGTGAGATACGCGACCTGTTCGGTCTGTGCCTATATAATTTTCGCCATCACCTTCACCCTTGCTTTGAGGGTCGTCGAAGGTGACATCTACGTGGTAATATTTGCCGTTTAATTTAACTATATTCCACACGTGATTAAGGCTTTGGGACGAGCAAAGATAGTTTTCAATACCTAACTGATTTAACATATATTGATATGCTTTAGAATATCCCTCGCAAACGGCGACACCCTTTACCAATGCGCCATACATAGTAAACGATTCGGGCGGAATATAGTCTTCTAAGACACTATATGGGTTGTTTGCTACAGCTTTTTGATAAAGCTCGTAGTTTTTAAAATCGTACTCGCAAAAAACTACGATGCGGTCGTGCAATATAAGTAGTTTTTCTAAATCACTAATACTGCTATCCTTTAAATCCGCAATCATTTTGGCGGCAGCTTTCTTATAACCATCGTTATACTTCTTGTATGTGTTGGCATCGAAATAATAAGTGGGTATTATTCCTGTAACTTCTTCATACAAATCAATTTTTTGGTTATTATTTGTATCTTTACCCTTTATCCTTGCGCCGCTTATATGGTAAAGCTCGGGGTACTCGTCCTTACATTCGGTTATTAATTCAAAAATTTCTTGGATATCCTGACCCTTAAAGCCATAATCAGAAACATCAATACTGTCGTTACTGCAAGCTACTGCCGCAGTGTAAAACTGCTGTTTTAGATTTTGTAGGTTAGGAGTTGAAAGGTAGGTATTAACCCTATAGCTTACTTCCCTTTCTGATAAGGGTTTAATTTGGGCGTCGGTGGTGGCATATGCATTTATAGTAACACCGTTGGGGATACATCCGCAAAACAATATTAAGCATAAAAGAAACGATAAAAGCTTTTTCATTATAATCCCCTTTCTTAGCGTTAATAAATCTACAACCATCTAACATTATTTTAACACTAATATCAGCATTTAGCAAGTGAAATTTATCTGCTTGAAAGCACACATAAACTGTGTTATACTTATTTTATTATAGTATCTTTAAAAGGTAGGTGAGCAGCATTAAATCGCAAATTATAAATTTTTTGGTAAACGGCGCAAAAGAGCCTATAGGTTTATCCTGTGCAAACCCCACTTTTTCCTTTGGGTTCGAAACCCAAAAATCCCATATTTATATGCAAAGCTATCGCATACTAGTAACCGAAAAGCTTAGCGGCGCGCTTATGTGGGATAGCGGCGAGGTTCCCACAAAAACAAGCCTTGATATTCTCTATGGCGGTAGTCCGCTTTTGGATAATACCGACTATAAGGTTTTGCTTTCTGCCACTATTGGTGATGAGGTGCTGCAAAAAAACACCCACTTTCGCACGGGATACATAGATAAGCCTATACCCGTAAGCCCTAAAATTTCGGCAAGCAAAAAAATTGTGTCCCCACTACTGCGCCACACCTTTTTTACGGGTAGCGTTGTAGATTCGGCTACCCTATATGTAAGCTGTAACGGGCTTTTTAAGGCTTTTATAAACGACATTGCGGTTACTCCGCGCTTTTTAATTGGCACAAAGGGTGTTGCTTTAGCTTTTGACGTTTCGGCGCTTCTTACAAGCAACAATAACACCTTAGGGCTATGGCTTATGCGCGACCCTGCCGATTATAAATCGCAAACACCTTACGTACAATGCGCTTTGCACTTTACTTCGGTAGAAAATGAGAAATTCTCGGTTGACCTTAGCAGTGACTGGTTTTATAAACAAAGCCCCGTTTCTGTTAGCGAGGGCGGTGAGGTATACGATAACCGCATTAGCATACACAAATGGTGCGACAGTTATATCTCTACTGCTGATTGGACGCCATGTGTTATAAGCGAGGGTGATAATGTTTTTGGTGCCCAGGTAAGAACTCCCCAGGCGCTAAGTATTAGAAAAAGCTACCGCACAAAAACGGTTGAGGACGACCTTACTATTTACGATTTTGGTGCTATTACCGCCGGCAGAATAAAAGTAAAAATTATGGGTGAGCCAGGCGCCAAGCTTATTATCAAATACGCAAAAACCGAAGACGCATTAAACTACACCACCCAAGAGGATATATACATAATTAAAGGCCACGAAATTGAGGTTTACGAGCCCCTGTTTTCTACACATATGTTCCGCTATGCCAAGCTTTATATTGATGGTGTAGCACAGCTTATTTTAGCAGAGGCAGTAACGCTTGGCACTAATACAAACACCCCTACGTATTTTAACTGCAACTGCATTTCGCAATATAAAAACTATGTAACTGCCCTTAAGAAAAAAGCCGACTACACCGCTATTCCCAAAGAATACCGCACCTTAGAGGGTATAATTTTAAGCAATTCAAAACAGCTTTTAGAGTGTCAGCTTTTAGGATTAGAGCAACTGCGAATAAAATCGCTTTCTAACGAAATTTTAGCGCCTGCCTACTTTAAGCTTGCAGGTGTAAATATAAATCCACAAAAATTAACTGTATCGGCTAACACTACTCTACCTCCTGATGCCCAAAGCCTATCCTATGAATACCACGGCATTTTCGGTAAAGTGTGTGTATATTTAAGAAAAATTGCAGGGACCATTAATTCCGACTACGTTATTCCGCCCTCGTTTACGGCAGATATAACACTGCCTAACGGCAAAAATATTAAATTAGAAAACGGCAAATATATGTCCGAAGAGCTACCAAAATAAAATACTGCTTTTAAGCCCTTGGCAGAGAAATCTCTGCCAAGGGCTTTTTTTATCTATTACTACATATAATCGCCATAATCGTAGCCATAATCGTAAATGTTTTCGTCGTCTATATCTTCGTCTTGTTCGTAAAGTCCGTTTACGGTATCGAACAATTCGGGAATCTCGTAATCGTCATATTCGTGGCTTTGGTCTATCATTTTTTCACCTCCAAAATTTAATCCCTACTATTATAATATTTATAAATACAGCGTTCATATTCATTTTCCTAATTGGCATTTGTTGGTGCATAAAAATAAGCGCTTTGAAAATAATAAGCATTGGTGATTAAAAAAATGGATATTTTGAAATACCAAGGCAAAACGCTTGATAAAAGCATAGACAAAAATCTTTTGCTTTTTAAGGAAATATTTAAAAACGACGACATATTTAGGATAAGGGAAATTGAAACACCCCTTTTTAATAAGCTTAAGTGTGCGCTTTTGTTTTTCGACGGAATGGTAAATACAACCACTATTAACGAATCGGTTATAAAGCCCTTGCTTTTAGCAGACGCATCTAAAGGCGCCGACCCTTGCGAATATATAAAAAGCTCGGTGCTTTTTGCTAACGAGGTACAAAGCACAAAATGTGTTTCCGATATACTGCGCGGTATTTTATACGGTGACTCGGCTTTAATTATAGACGGCTGTGATACCGCCATAATAATTAATACTAAGGGTTGGCGAACAAGAGGGGTAAGCGAGCCGAGTGACGAAAGAGTGCTACAAGGTCCGCGAGAAGGCTTCGACGAGGCGGTTATGCTTAATGCCGCAATGCTTCGCAGGAAGCTACCCACACCCGACCTTAAGATAGAGCTTATAAACAAGGGCAGAAAAACCGATACCAAAATGTTTTTGTGCTACCTTAGTTCTGTTGCTGATAAAAGCACCGTTAAAGAAATTAAACGCAAGATTTCTAAAATTGATATAGATGGTATTTTAGATAGTAACTATATTAACGAGCAAATTAAAAGCCATCCCTTTTCCCTATTTAAAACCTGTGGCACAACCGAGCGCCCCGACGTTGTTGCAGCACGGCTTTTAGAGGGTAGAATTGCATTAATTGTAGACGGCACACCCGTTGTGCTTACTATGCCGTATCTGTTTTCCGAAAGCTTTCAGTCCGACGACGATTATTACCTTAACTTCTGGTTTGCCGCTATCGGAAGACTGCTTCGTTATATAAGCTTTTTTCTCGCCATAAGTGTGCCTGCAATATATTTGGCGCTTTGCGTTTACCACCCGTATTTGCTACCTACATCCCTTGCAACCTCTATAGCCGCGGCGCGAGGCGGTGTACCCTTCCCCTCTTATATAGAATGCTTTTTGCTGATTTTTGTTTTCGAAATTCTGCGTGAAACGGGAATAAGAATGCAACAAAGCATGGGGCACGCGCTAAGTATAGTAGGTGGTCTTGTAGTGGGGCAAGCGGCAGTAGAAGCAGGTATAGTAAGCGCGCCTATGCTTATTATAGTGGCGCTTAGCGGTATTTGTGGACTAATGATTCCGCGCTTAAAAGGTCTGGTTTTTTGGGGGCGAGTTACGCTACTGCTTTTATCAACAATATTCGGCTTGTTTGGGTATTTTTGTGGCATACTTCTGCTTTTTGTTCGCATACTCTCACTTGATTCTTTTGGGGTGGATTACACACTCTCGCTTTCTTCCTTTAGCGGACAGAGCCTTAAGGACACCCTCTTTCGAGCACCGTGGTGGAAAATGATAAAAAGGCCACCCATAAGCCACCAAAATCCTGTACGGCAGCAAAGGAGTGACCAATGATAAAAAGACTGTTTATAATCTTTATTTCTGTATCTCTACTGATTTTGTTTTGCGGTTGCGAAAAATATTCCGATTACCAAGAGCCCGAGCAAAACCTATATGTTTCTGCTTTGGGTATAGACCAAACTAAAAGCGGTATAACCGTGTATGCAGAATCCGCCCAAAACACCGCAAATAGCAACGAAAAAAAGGCGTTGCTTTCAGGCTTCGGTGAAACCTTGCCCGAGGCTATTAATAATCTGCGCGCCGCAACCCCACTAAAACTTGACCTTAGCCATTGCGCAATAATAGCCGTAGGCAAGCGCACTCAAGACACCGAGAAAAAACTTTGCGAATATATTTTATCGCGGCCAGAGGATATGCTATCTGTTTATTTAGTTGCTTGTGATAACGCAAAAGAACTGCTTTCTTGCGTTAGCAACACTACCGTGGGGTACGAGCTTTCGAGCGCTCTTAAAAAGAACTACTATGCAGGTGAATCCCGCACTCCCTCTACCATAATGGATATTTTGAATAATCACGACGGCTTTTACGTGCCGTATTTTTCGGTTGACCACAAGGTGTATTCCTTTAGCGGCGCCGCCTATTATAAGGGTGTTTCTCGCGTTTGTCTTAAAAATGCCGATGAGGTACGGCTTGTAAATATTTTGCGAGGTGAGTTTTCACGCGGCAAAATCAGCTTAGATACCACAACCTTTAATATAGGCCATACCTCTGTTGAGTCAAAGGTTACCGATAAAAACATTAACGTTTTACTGTCGGTAAGGCTTGATGGCGGTGATGAACAGCTGTTAAAAGACAAGCTTATAAAAATTTTAGATGAATTTAAAAACGACTACTCTTTGAATATATTTAGATTTAAAGAAAATAAAAAACTTCTATCAAACAATGCTTTCAGTAAAAAAGATATAAAGCTTACCTTGGAGGTAAATAATATTGCAAGCTAAAGACGGATTTTTCTGGCACCGCATTTTTCTTTGCGCCCTTTTTATTCTTGGTAACGCCATTATTACTATTCCCCTGACCAATGAAAACGGTGTATTGGGGGTTATCGACTTTTCGGTAGCCGGCATTATAGGTTTTATATTAGCCGCTACCATTAGCCTTATTGCAAAAAAGCTGAAGAATAAAAGCACCAATTCAATATTAAAGTGGGTGCTATTAGGTATTTGGCTTATATTTCTTTTAAGCATTCTTTTCGACTGCTGTCGCGACTACGTTATTTTCACCGATACCACAAAAATGCCCAACTCCTCCGCTATTGTAATAGCCGTAGCTTTTTTAGCACTTAGCTTTTACTGTGGCTATCAACGCCGTTCCGTACTGTTTCGCGCATCAGTTATTTGCTTTTTGCTATGCTGCCTTATTCTTGCTGTGTTGGTTATATTATCCTTACCAAGAATAAGCGTTAGTAACATTTATATAAACTACACCCAAAACGGATTAACACAGATTTTGCTAAAGGCTTTTTTGCCCTCGATTGCGGCGTATTACTTTGTAAATATTGATGCTAAAGGTATGTGCGCATCACTTCTCGGCACTCTTTTTGGTAGTATTATTCTACTAATATGCGGAGTTTTGTGCATTATGGTACTGGGGAAAACCCTTAACCTTATAGATTATCCGCTTGCAATGGTAGGCGGAATAGTATCTATAGGCAAGGGCTTTATGCGATTTGAAGGCTTTGTTTATTTAATTATTATGCTTACCTCATTTATAAAAGCATCGGTGATAATACACCTTATATTAAATATTTTTAATAAGAATAAAGCTAATCACCCATAAGAAGCCTATATTGCTCTGCAATAGCGTACCAGGTAACAGGCCCTACGTAGCCCGTTTCGGTAATACCGTAAAGCCGCTGAAACGCCGCCACAGCCGCGCGGGTTTGCTCGCCATAAACACCGTCTACGGTGACCCTTGGTATGCCACTTATATTAGCCGCCACTACGTCTAAATAGGTTTGTAAATCTCTTACATCTTCACCTCGCGCACCTACGGTTAGTATATAACCGGGGTAAAGCTTTGCAGCAGTTCCTTGATATCCCTCGGGTAAAGTATTAAGAATATTATCGTAAACCGAAATAATCTTGTTCCAGGTTTCCTCGTCTACAACTCCTGTAACGTTAAGCCCGTACTCGCGCTGAAAATTTTCTACCGCGTTTACGGTATTGGGGCCGAAAAATCCGTCTATTGAAAACAGATTTAAATTAGGATTAAAGTAGGCTATAACATTTAAATAATACTGAATTGTCTGCACGGGTATGCCACTCATACCCTCTCGCAAATCCTCAGAATAAATAGTAGTTGCCTCGTCTATACTAAGCCCCTCGCTTGTAAGCTCACCAAGTCGTTTTACCGCGGCATAAAGCCTTTTTATCCTATACCACGTTGCTTTATCCACCTCGCCGGTTTGGTTAAGATTAAATATCTCTTGAAACTTTCTTACGGCATCTGCAGTCTCACGATCGTATATAGCGTTCCTTGGTGTTATTCTGGGTATTGCGGGATAGTTCCTTGCAATTCTATTAAGCTGAGTTTGTATAATATCCACATCGTTTCCGGCAGAACCTATACGCAAAGGGGAACCAGGGTATGATTCTTCGATATCCTGTGTTGGCGCATCTCTTACAATGTTAATATCGTCACCATAGTAATACTGCAGAATTTCGTAAGGAACGTAGCCCTCGTTAGCAAGGGTTACCGTACCCCATTGCGAAAGCCCCTCGCAAGTAGCCGTAGTTCCGTTGCAGAACTGCGTGAAATACGGCTCTACATAGCCTTGGCGCACAACGTAGTCGTTATATATCTCGTCAACAATTTCGCTTATGTTCTGAAATATATCGCGGTCCTTTTTAAATGCTTGGTCAAAGGCGGTGGAATTTGTTATATCAAAATTATAGCCTTGCGACGGATACCATTCGGTGTATATTCTGTTAAGCGCAAAGGTTATAATCGCATAAATATTAGCCCTTAAAGCGCTTTCGGGCCAGGTGGGATAAATCTCACTTGAGGCAACGTTCTTTATATAATCGGTAAATGGCAAGGTTATGTTCTCTGCTTGCTCGTTAGGACGACCTAAGTGTACCGTTATGTTGGTTGGAATATAAGGTAAAACTGCCATAATATCACCTCAAAGCGTATAGCTATTATTGAATTTTATTACCTCGGGCGCTGTGCTATCGGCCGCCCCCGCAAAGAACATATCCAAAGGCTGCAGAGTCCTTACACCGTCGAAAATCGGCACACCCTCGATAATTACAGGAACATATCCCTCTGCATCTATTCTTAAATTATAAAACGCCGAAACATCCGAAGCTGATGCCCCTGGCGAAGCAGAGTTTGCCTTAGGTGGTGCCGGTAAGCGCCATTCCTCTGTTCTGCCGCTTTCATCGGTCTGCTTACAACCGATACTATTACCATTAGTGTCACTTACACAAACCCTCGCATTTGGCACAGGAAAAAGTCCCTTAGAGTGTGTTAGAACTACTACAAGCGTGCCACTTGCAGTAAGGTTGGGTGCATTAATTGGCGGTATGGGTCGCGATGGTGCGGGTGCCATTTGTGGCGGTGGTGTTGGCATAGGTGACTCGGGTCTGGGCGGCGTTGGTCTTGGTGGCGTTGGTCTCGGTGGTGTTGGTCTTGGGGGCGTAGGTCTGGGCGGTGTAGGTCTCGGTTGTGTAGGCCTTTGTGGTGCTGGTTGGGGTTCTATTGGTCTTTGTGGTGTAGGTCTTTGTGGCAATGTTTGCGGTGGTACTGGCTGTATTTGTGGTGGTGCAGGTCTTTGTGGTGTCGGTTGAGGCTCCATTTCCTGCGGTAGTGTAGGCGGTGATGACATTTGCGGTGGTGTAGTTTCAACCTCGCTGTCCTCGGCAAAAAGCTCTCTTGCACCGGAATTACCTCTTGCTGCCATATCCATAAGCTCGCGGCGATAATCTTCAATACTTTTTTCCATTTTCATCAACTCCAATTATGTAATTAATTACTTTATACGCTATACACATAATATGCAGTTGATATTACTCTTGTTAATAAAAAATCACCCTTCCAAAACTTTTGGAAGGGTGAAATTATAGTTAATCTATTCTATTATTTTCCAAGGATTGCTTTTCTTGCATTTACTACGTCGGTAACTGTTAGCATTCCGTCGCCGTTGTCAAACCTAAAGGTTTCCATCTCGGTTGCCTCTTTACCGTCTGCCATAACATCAAGAGCAGCAAAAATATCGGTTACGGTTACACCGTCTTGGCCGTCGAAGTCACCTCTATGAACAACCTCTAAGCTGTCGGCAAGCACACCGTTTGCAGTAAGCTCTACCTTCATACCGCCGTTTACAAGCTCGTTTCCTTCTAAAACGGTCTCGCCATCCTTTATAACAATGTCGTTTGCATCTTGGTCGAAACCTGCAATTACATCTAAGGCATTATTGCCCTTTTCTATTTTTACAAGACCATTTTTAATCTCGTATTTACTGCTTGTAAGAGTATATACGATGTATTTTGCAACAAGGTTTACACTGCCATTTGTAAGGTCGTATTTGAACTCTGCATCACTTGATACGAGAGTTTCGCCGTTAAACCAACCTGCGAAAGCATATACTTCCTCATCTTTCACTGCGGTCTTGGTTGCGGTTACAGTAACCTTAGCAGCACCATAGTTGCCAAGTCTATCAGAATTGCCGTAATCAACTTCGGATTTTGAAACAACTATGTTATCAATAGCCTCAACTGCGGCATCTTTTGCTACGTTAACCTCAACACCTTCTACATTGCCTACAGGCTCAGCGTATGTACCCTGAACGCTGAAGTGGTCGATACGGGGGTAAACGCTTGTAGGCGCTGTTCTGTAAGCACAAATTATGCGAACGCCAACCCATTTACCAGCCTTTGGAGTAGCAAGAATTGTTTTAGCAGTTCTGTATGCAATTTCTGCAGTCATATCCATTTCAGCTACACAGTTAGCCTCATCAAAAAGGCCATCCTCTGTATCTGCAATGTAGAATTTCCAGTGACCAGGATGATATGCGCCAGCAACAGATCTGTCAGAACCAAAGATGAAGCTGTCGATAGTAGCTATTCCGTCTAACTCGAAGTTAATTTGTAGATACTGCTTGGTTTCATCATTTACCAAAGCTCCGCCTGCTACAAACATACCATTTTGTAATCTTGTGCTATTAAATATACGAGTATCGTTATTAAAATCTGTAGTAGAAGTTAAATCTACTATAGCATCACTAACAGCGTCTGTTGCAAGCTCACCAAAGGTGATATCGGTAGCGCCGTTAAGAGTTGAAGTCTCATCTGTTTCGTAGCTTTCGTTTACATAGTAATAAACTTTCTCGGGAACCTTGCCACGAATTAGGCTCTTTGCAGGAGTAACATCCCAATTTGAATCAGCCGCAAGAGAGGTTAAGTCTTTGTTTCTGGCATAAATTTTGTTGCCTTTTTTGTCTGTTGTAATGCTAGCAATTGCACTTGTGTGGGTAGGTTTAAAGTACTGTGCGGTAACGGTTAAATTCTCAGTAACGTTGCTGAACTCTTTATCCCAACCAGTAAATACATAACCAGATACTGTTGGTGGTATAGGTGCAGTTGCTGCTCCTCCGTGCTCTACTTCTTGAGAGCCAAGGTCAGCATTGTTTTGACCTACAAAGTTTACAACATAGGTAGGTGCGCCGTATTTAGCAACATAGGTTTTTGAATCTGCGGCATCAGCGATACAGGTAGCTACAGCGGTATCTGCTACCTTCTTTTCACCGTTGTACCAACCTTTAAATTGGTAAGGGGCGCCGTCTTCGCCAGTATAGCTATCTTTAGCATAAAGTCCAATGCTTACTGCACCGTAAGCATCGTTTTTATCGGTGTTACCGGCAAGCTCTGCGCTAGTTACTTGTGCGTCTGCAGCGGCGTCGGCACCTTCTACGGTAGCGGTGTAATCTGCTGCATTAACAGAAGCAACAGGTGTTACATAGCTACCCTGTACGCTAAAGTGGTCGATACGGGGATAAATGCTTGTAGGTACTGTTCTGTAAGCAGAAATTATGCGAAGACCAACCCATTTTCCTGCTTTTGGAGTAGCAAGCTCGGTCTTTGCGGTTCTGTATGCAGCGACTGCTGTCATATCGGTTTCAGCTACACAGTTAGCCTCGTCAAAAAGACCTTCTTCTGTGTCTGCAATGTAGAATTTCCAGTGACCAGGATGATATGCGCCTGCAGTACTTCTATCGGAGCCAAAGAAGAAACTGTCGATAGTAGCTTTGCTATCTAACTCAAAGTTAATTTGTAGATACTGTTTGGTTTCATCGTTTACCAAAGCTCCGCCTGCTACAAACATACCATTTTGTAATCTTGTGCTATTAAATATACGAGTATCGTTGTTAAAATCTGTAGTAGAAGTTAAATCTACTATAGCACTATTAACAGTGTCTGTTGCAAGCTCACCAAAGGTGATGTCGGTAGCGCCGTTAAGAGTTGAAGTCTCATCAGTCGCAAAGCTTTCGTTTACATAGTAATAAACTTTCTCGGGAGTTTTGCCGCGAACAAGGCTTTTGCTAGGAACGCAATCCCAAGTTGCATCGGTTGCAATGCTTGTTAAGTCTTTGTTCCTGTAATAAACGCTGTTGCCAAATGCATCATTAGGCACAAGTGTTCCGCTTGTTGGTGCTGCGAAAGCACTGAAGCTAAGCCCTGCGAAAAGAGATGCTACAATGCTAAGTGAAAGGAATATGCTTGTAAATTTTTTGACCATAATATTACCTCCGCTTATTCGTGTATATAGGCAATTTGCACACAATACAAGAATTATATATTGACAATTTTATTATATTTGTAGTTTTTTAATATGTAAACCAATATATTGCTTTCTATTAACACAATATTGCTTTTTTTGGATATTTCCTTTAAATTTGGAGCATTCTAACAGTAATAACGCACGCTACAAAAACAAAATGAAAAATATTTAAAATTAGGGGTTGCATTTTTTAAAAATTGTGATATAATAATATGGCTGAAAGGTTAAGCAAAACTAAATATCGCGGGGTAGAGCAGTTGGTAGCTCGTCGGGCTCATAACCCGGAGGTCGCAGGTTCAAGTCCTGTCCCCGCAACCAAAAAATGCAGTCGACTGTGTCGGCTGGTATTTTTTTGGTTGCAATGAAGCGCACCTTTCGGCGCTATGAAGAATGAAGTCGCCTGAGGCTATGAAGCGTGCCTGCGGCACATTGAAAGGCGGAACGTGTGCTTCGCTTCATACAAGACAAGGTCTTGTGCTTCATATTGGCAAAGCCAATGCTTCATTTTTCATTGAAAAGAATCAATTATTATGCTATACTTTGTTTAGAAAGTAGGTGCTATTATGCGTAACGATAAATTATCCGTTCAATCTATGGATTTTGCTGTTTCAATTATAAATCTTGTAAAGCATTTAAAAGAAAATAAAGAACACATTATTTCAAATCAAATCGGTCGTAGCGGTACAAGCATAGGTGCTAACATCCGCGAAGCACAATATGCTCACGGAAAAGCGGACTTTATTGCTAAATTGCAAATAGCGCTTAAAGAAGTTAATGAAACGGGTTATTGGTTGGAACTGCTTTTCAAGACCGATTACATAAGTGAAAATCAATATAAAGAATTAGACTCTGTTTGTGTAGGACTACGTGCAATGCTTGTTGCATCCATCAACACCGCCAAGGAGAATATGAAATGAATAAATTAGTAGAAGTAAACGGTTGTATTGAAATACCTGCAGATGTTGAAACGGATTTTGTCATAGATAAATTCATTGAGTTTGTAGAAAATAACCATTGGACTTTTGGTGGAGGATTTCAAACAATTATTGATGATTGGTATGTTGATAATAAAGGCGAAAGAGTAAAACGAATTGATGAAGAATAATATGATATCTAAATCGTGCAACTTGCCAAAAAAATGCAGTCGACTATGTCGGCTGCTATTTTTTTGGTTGCAATGAAGCGCACCCTTAATCCATACCGAAGGTATCGGGATTATGCCCCGAGCAACCGCAGTTTTTAATTGCGTTTATAATTTCCATATCCTCTTTTGATATTATAAAATCGAAAACATCTGCGTTTTCTGCTATACGCGAAGGTGTTACGGATTTTGGCAGAGGTAGCGCACCGTTTTGCAAACACCAACGTATGCATAGCTGTGCTACGGTTTTGTTGTATTTTGCAGCAATACCCAAAAGTGTTTCGTTCTCGAGTATCTTGCCCCTGCCAAGCGGACTCCAAGCCTCTACGATAATGCCGTTTTTATTGCAGAACTCTACAGTTTCCTCTTGCATAAAGCCGGGGTGGAATTCAATTTGGTTTACCATTGGCTTTACCTCGGTTTCCATAAGCGCCCTTAGGTGATGCGGCAGAAAATTAGAAACACCGATAGCCCTTATTCTGCCCTTTTTGTAAAGCTCTATAAATGCGCTCCAGGTAGATAGGTTTACCTCTTCCCAGTTTCCATACTGATTTTTGTGTGCCGGCCAATGTATAAGGTAAAGGTCGAGGTAGTCAAGCTGTAATCTTTCCATAGTTTTGTCGAATGCTTTAAGTGTTTTTTCGTATCCGCGCTCGGTATTCCACAGCTTGCTTGTTACAAATATTTCTTCCCTTTTTAAGCCGCTTTTTTTAATAGCGGCGCCCACGCTTGTCTCGTTACCATAGACAGCGGCGGTGTCTATATGGCGGTAGCCAAGCTTTAGTGCCTCAGCCACTGAGTTTATCGCAACCTCTCCGTCGGGCGCAAGCCAAGTGCCAAAACCAATACAGTCTATCCCCACGCCGTTTGAAAGTATAAATTTATCGGTTAGCTTGTTCATATAAATTCCCCTTTATCTGAAAAACTTTTCTATTTTAAGTGCGTTTTTAAATTCAAAAAAGTGCTCTAAAAGCTTTGTAAATCTGCCTATTAATAAGCCGTTTATAAGCGCACAAATCACCGTGCCTATTCCTATGCCTCGGAAAACTCCGAACCCGAAAAACACAAACGAAAGCACAATACTTAAAACAGTGCTTATGCAGTCATAACTCGTCTTTACCTTGTTTATATTCCAATTAAACTTAACCGCTATCTCTTTTACAATTAGTTCGTACACCTCGGGTGATAAATATGTATGGAAGAAAAGCGACACCGCAAACGAGCAGGACACAGTACCCAACAGATACCATACACATCGCAAGAAGATAGTGTTATCGGGCAGGGCTGATATAATCCCCATTGCCATATCTAAAAGTGTACCATAGATAATTGCCGTTACAAAGGAAAAAAGATATGAAAGCTTAAACCGCCGAATTATAATAACAGTAACTAACACAAGCAGTCCTTGGAAAAAGTACTCCGCGACGCCAAAGCTAAACCACGGCAAAATTTGTGACACCTTAAGGTGCAGTATGTAGGCGGGCGCAACAACCATAGACATACCAAAGCTTGCCTTTTCTGTAAATGCCGCAGCAAACGCCATTATTATAAGCCCTAAAACATAGCTTAATTCGGTATGAAATATCTTTTTCTTCATAGCAAACACCTATTACTCTGCAACATCAATTTGGCACATTCTCATAGTAGTAAGTGCAGCTTTATGGCTGTCGACAGTTACACCTGCGCAACACAGTCCATCCACCTTTACTTGAGCATTCGGGAATATAGATTTAATAATAAGCGCGTTAGAGACCACACAAATATCAGTACAAAGTCCCACAATTTCAACCCACTCTAACTCTTCTTTATCCCAATGCGGCCAGCCAAAATTGGGCTTGTCTATTATCTTGCAGCCCTCAACGTATAATCCTTCGGCAATTTCCCAACCTTTTGTGCCTTTAATACAGTGCGGCACAGGCAGCTTTTTACCCTCGAGAGTGTTAAGATAATCTTCATTATGGGTGTCGCGCGTAAAAATTATCTCGTCTCCATTTTGTAGATACTGCTTAATTTTCTCCTTAACGTTAGGCACAATAGCAACTGCCTCTTTAGTGCCTAAAGCCATATCTATAAAATCATTTTGCATATCTATAACGATTAACGTTTTTTTCATAAAACCGCCCCTTTTTTAAAACAATTATATCACTCTTTTTATAAAAACAAATAGCAACGCAAACAACATATAATCTTAGCCCCTGATACGCCGTAGCGGTTAGAGTTTTATATGTATTACCCATTAGTTGTTCGCAACAACTTTGTGAGGTTATTATACCATAACAACGAAGGCGGTGGAACGTCGCCGTAGTATTATGATTCAATGTTCTCCGA
>JAZNZF010000049.1:0-54412 GCA_045594795.1 Acutalibacteraceae bacterium
TGAGAGAAGAGATAAAAATTAAAAGAGAAATGTGAAGAGAACAAAAAGAAACGACAACTTATCAGTCGATAAATTGTCGTTTCTTTTTGGCAGCGGAATAGGGATTTCTTCAGGCGCAACGCGCCCTTCGCGCCGCTAATGCGGCTTGCCCACGTCGGCGAAAATAGTCCACCGGACTATTTTCTTCCGAAAGTCCTCAGACTTTCTCCCTCCTTGTTCGAATCCCTATTAGTACAAACGAAAAAAGCACCAACCTAAAGGTCGATGCTTTTTTGTTGGCAGCGGAATAGGGATTCGAACCCCAACAAACAGAGTCAGAGTCTGTCGTGCTACCGTTACACAATTCCGCTATAAATTTGGTGATACGCATATTATCTACGCGCAACGATATTATTATACATCATTTCGTGTGTTTGTCAAGCATTTTTTAAGAAAATATTAGTAATTTTATAAATACGCCCTTACTAATTGTAAGGGCGCATATTTATGCTTTAAAGTAATTCTTTACGTATTTCCTCGGGTGATTTAGCTGATAGATAAGCGGGTGCAACATCGAACACAGTTTTAGCACCACTAATACCTTCCTTGTTCATTTTGTATACAGCTCTTGCATAACAGGCTATAACACTTGCTGTGAATTCGGGGTTAGAGCCAAGCTTAAGCGAATATTCTATCATCTGCTTAGTTTCTCCAGCAACACCCGTGTTGCCGCTACGCATTACAAATCCACCGTGCGGAATTCCGCTATGGTTCTTTTCCATTTCCTCTTTAGATATAAAGGTAACTGTTGTGTTGTAATCGGCAAAATAGTTAGGCATAGTAACAATTTCGCGTTCTATTCTCTCTTTGTCGGCGCCATCTTCTACAACAACATAACATTCTCTCGTATGCTTATCTCTCGTTGAAAGGCAGGGGTTTTCGCCATTTCTTACCTTTTGTAAAGCATCATCAACGGGGCAGGTGTACTGACGTGCGTCAATTACACCATCAATTCTTCTTATAGCATCAGAGTGGCCTTGGCTAACACCCTTGCCCCAGAAGGTATAATCGTTGCCGTTTGGTAAAATGCAATTTCCAAGTAAACGTTGTAGGCTGAACATGCCTGGGTCCCAACCGACCGATATAAGAGCGATTTTACCGCTGCTTTTAGCTGCCTTATCGCAGTTGTCAAAATGCTCAGGAATTTTTGCGTGGGTATCAAAACTATCCACTATATTAAAATACTTTGCAAATTCGGGGCTTTGTGTTGGAAGGTCGGTCGCACTGCCACCACAAAGTATTAAAATATCAATTTCATCTTTTAAAGAAATTGCTTTATCAACGTGGTAAACAGGAACATCGGGAGTTAAGGTTTTAAGAGAATCAGGGTTGCGCCTTGTGAAAAAAGCAACAAGCTTCATATCGGGGTTAGAGCGAATAGCAAGCTCTACGCCTCTACCTAAATTTCCGTAGCCCATAATACCAATTCTAATTTGATTGCCCACAGTAACATCACCTTTCAAAATAAAGACAAGCAAAATTCTAATATATTTTAACATATAGCATTAGCTCTTACAAGTGGGATATTCTAAAAATTTTAAAATTACTGCTATATTTATGAAAATATGCTTACTTTGTATAAATTGGATACACGCGAAAAAACTATTAATACAAGGAGTGAACAGTATGAAAAAAGGAAAAGATAACGGCTCTTTATCCCAGCGTAGCTATGAACAAGGAAATGCTGAAACAGCATTTGAGCTAATTAATAAATATGGCACCTACGAAATTCAACCAACCTCTGACACCGAAAATCCTTTTCCAAAAATCGCACAAGGTTTACCAAAGAAAAGGAATAGAGAAATTACCGAATAGAAATAACAAACCGACTTGTTTAAACAAGTCGGTTTTTGGTGGAGATGGCGGGAGTTGAACCCGCGTCCAAAAGCATATCCAGAAGGCTTCTCCGAGTGCAGACGGTCTATTGAGATTCCCCTCACTGCACGCCGGTCGTCAGGCTTGCAGCTACGGTAGTTCCTAATTCATGGTAGTGTTCGGAACGGCACACTACTCACGTTCACCGCTAAGTGACGCCCTTATCGGCTTGCGGTAATTCCGACTCGGACGGCTGCTATAAATTAAGCAGCAAGAGCAACTTTATTGTTGTCGTTTAATTTTAAAAGATTGCGGTTTTTTAAGCGGTACCGCACCGCTACTCGCTTCCCTTATTTCAACACTCCTGTCGAAACCTTTACATCCCCCTATAGTGTTCTTACATAATTAATTTTACCACAAACGAGGTTTTAATTCAAATAGAAAACCTCGTTTTTTTGTGTTAATATTTGTAAACATTGTTATAAGTTATCTGTTTTGCTCTTTCATTGCGCGGCGAATGTCCATATCGGCAGATTTTTTTGCTATAACCGCGCGCTTATCGTAAAGCTTTTTACCTTTGCAAAGCCCTACTTGTACCTTAACGCGAGAGCCTTTGTAGTAAAGCGACAAGGGGATAAGTGTTAATCCCTGTTGCTTTAAAAGCCCAAAAAGCCTTAAGATTTCACGCTTGTGCATAAGCAATCGACGCATTCGCAAAGGGTCACGATTGAATATATTGCCCTTTTCATAAGGACTAATATGCATACCTTTTACAAATATTTCGCCGTTATCAATAGAACACCATGCGTCTTTAAGATTAACACCGCCACTACGTATAGCCTTAACCTCTGTGCCGCACAGTTCGATACCGGCTTCAATAGATTCAATTATAAAATAATCGTGGAACGCTTTGCGGTTGCTTGCAATTTGTTTTGTATCTCCCACCGGTATCCCTCCTTAAAAGTTTTAGTTATTTTAACATAATTAATTAAATATTTCAACTAAAACACCATTAAAAATTATCGCAAAATACGGCATTATTCTCTAACGACCTTGCTCTATAAAGTAATTGACAATTCCGCAAACAACGGCGTCGATATATTGCTTTTTAAATTCTTCGCTTTTAATTAACCTATAGTCCTTAGGGCTGGTTAGATATCCATTTTCGGTAAGCACAACAGGGCAGAAGGCGCAACGGCTGAGATTAAAATAGTGCCATTTAATGCCGCTGTCCACACTGTCAATTATCCCTGTAGCTTTAACCGAGTTATTTATTTTACTTGCGGCAGAGTATGTAAATGGATAAAAATATCCTACAAAATAACCCGACGCTTTTGTGTTTGCAGAGCCGTTAAAATGTACCGATATAACTAAATTTGCATTAGCGTTTCGTATACAGTTATATCTACTTTGTAGACTGCGCGAGGAGTCATCAATTCTCGTCATAGTGGCAGTAACGCCGATTCTTTTAAGCACAAGTGCTAGTGTTGTAGCGTAGCTTAAGTTATAATCCTTTTCGGAATTTTTAGTACCAAACGCGTTGTAGGTGCCCGATTCATCACCGCCGTGACCTGCATCTATTAGCACCTTAATACCCTCTAACGAGTAACCGTATTTATTGTTTCTTGTTGGCGTTGCTTTAGCTGGCTTTAAGAAAGAAAATACGAGCTTGCCGCCGTTTTGATATCGTGCATCCCAGCCATAAAAATTACCCATTTTCTTTAAATGTAAGCGTAGGGTATAACCCGATTCCGTCTTGATAGTTTCGTATTTGCTAAAAATGGGGTTATCACTTAAATTCAGCTGACACGAAAAATTATTGCAGTAACTAAAGTTAATATCTACATAACTATAGGTAGGTGATGTAATATTATAGTTTTGTGTTTTAGGGTTCATATAATTTTGGTTGCCGTAGGTTACGTAAAAGGGGGCGCGCCAATCAGTTTTTATCTCAAATTTATAGCGGTTGTCGTCATAATATTCTGATGTAATTTGTATTGTGTTGCTTTTTGGCAGACTGCCTCTGTATATTTTTACGTTTTCATCATCTGCGTATACACGCTTGTTGCTTTTAAGTAGATAATATTTTTTGCCTGATTCTGAATCAAAAATAGTTGTAGGGTTGCAGTAATCGAGTGTGCCTGTAGGCAAGTAGCTGTTTGTAGGGCGAGATGCATCGTCAATAGTGCTACCCTCAAAGGTCTCTGCCATAGGCGAAATAACTCGCGCAACATAGGTGTCACCAACGTTTGCAAAGCCATTTTCGTCGGTAGATAAATCCAAAAGCGGTGTTGGGTTTTCGTGTTTAGCAGAAGTCGGTGAAATAATTTTAATCTTGCTTGCCTCAACAGTATAGCTATCACTACCATGCTTTGCACTAAAGATGAGAAGGTCTCCACCACTGCGTTTATTCTTTTTTGGTAAGGTAATTATACCCGAATAACGCACATAGGTTTTTTTATCGTATTCACCGGTTGCGTCGGGAATTAGCGTTACGGTTTTATTTGCAAACTTTGCGCTGAGTTCACTGCCTATTAAAGCATAAGCGGTAACCGAAAACCTTGCCTCACTTTCTAAGGTAATAGATTTTTTGTTTGGTGTGCAGCTTTTAATCATCGGCAGTAGGTAATTAACGATATAGACTTTGTTTGCCTTCCCGTTTTTTACGTCAAATTTATTTTCACCAAGAGTTAATTTAAATTCAAGCTTGAAAAATCCATCGTCCTCAACCTTTTGCTCGTTACCGTTTATATATAGCTTGTAATTTTTATTACAGCTACCGCTAAAGGTGATACTATCTGTATATACTGTTATTTCTTGGCTTTTTGGGGAAGTAATGTTAATTGTGCCTTCGTTGGCAGTAAGATTTTCTTCGCTGATTTCGGGTGCTTTGTCTACCTTGAAATCGTCCTCAATACCGCAACCCGTGACCGTGGTTAAAATAAACGCAAAAAATAGACCTAAAGCTATTGCCTTAAGCAAATTTATTTTAAGTTTTCTGCATCTAATACCCATTTATTTCAATTCCTTTTTAAGCGCATCAAGTTCATTTATGTTTTGCTCGGTATCATTAAATAAATAGCTGTACGAATAAAGCATAACCCCATCTACATCTGCTTTTTTAATGTCAGAGGATTGCTTTGCCAGAATGTTTTGACTTTTTATCCACTCATCACTTTCGGCATCTAACGTGCCTAATTTGTAAGCGGCTAAGCCTACGTATAGCTTAACGCCTGTTGCACGAGATAGGTTGCACCAATTTTTAAGTAAGGTGTTAAAGCAAAAACTCTCATTAGGATAATTATAACCGAAATAAAGCTGAGGTGCAATATAATCTATGTAACCTTTTGTATTACACCAAAGCGGTATGTCGGCATAAAGCTTTTGGTAGTTATTGTCGGTGTTGTCGAAGGATATATCTGCAGCAGGCGAAATACCAAAACAAACGCCATTAAATCTGTGAACTGTTCTATATATTTGTGAAATAAGCAAATTGACGTTTGTTCTGCGCCAGTCGTCAAGCGGCAAGGGATTTGTAACGCTTCCCGTATATTCGTTGTATGAAACTTTATCAAAGCTTTTGTCGGTGGTGGGGTAAAAGTAATCGTCAAACTGAATACCGTCAATGTCGTAATTATTTAAGATTTCTTCTACGCCTAAAGTAACAAGATTTCTAACCTCTTCACTTGCAGGGTTTAAATACATACCCGTTTCGCTAAAAAGAACATTTTTGTCGTTACCTTCATCTTGGTCGGTAAGATAAATATATGCAGGGCTATTTGTGGGCAAATTTAAATATTCCTTGCTCCCGGCAGAAATTCTGTATGGATTTATCCACGCGTGGAATTCAAGGCTTAAATTGTGAGCAGCATCTACCATAAGCTTTAGTGGGTCGTAACTTGGGTTTTCACCATTCGCAGTTTTATATTGATTACTAAAGGGGAAATATTTCGAAGGATACGCCGCATCACAATTAGCCCTTACTTGACATATAACTGCATTAAAATTAGCGTTCTTAACCTCAGTAAACATATTGGTGATTTTATTTAATGCCTCTTCTTCGTTAAGGCCAATGAAATCAAGCTCAATGTACGAAAACCAAACCGCCTTCAAGTCAAGCTTATTTTTAGCTTCTATAATATTTTGGTTCGCCCTTGTTTCACTATTAATATAGGCACTATTATTGAATTTTTCTTGTCCACATCCTGTAAGTAGAAATAATATTAGTAGTATAAAAGATAATAGTCTTCTCATAAGTCACCTGCACTTGCATATTTTCTAATATATGTTAAGATAATATGTGTAATAAATATTTGGTAGGTGTATGTAGTGTCAGTAATAAATCCGTTGGTAGAAGGGCCATATACATTTTACGCGAAATGTCCTAAGTGCAAATGTGCTTGCGAAATAAAGGTTTTTAAAACCGCTGTTTCTGTGGCTGTAAAATATATTCAGCACAATAGAAGGTATACTGCAATTTGTACGGGCTGCAAAACAAAATACGAAATTAGAAAAGAAGAGGGGGATAATCTCCTTTTAGGTAAGAGCAGTTTAATTTTAAAGGAGTAACAAAATGCCACAGTTGTTTTTAACAGTTCTTTATATAGTAATTGCGTTTTCTTTTGGCGGCGCAATTATGGTTGCGGTTGATAAGTATAACGCAATACATTCTCTTTACAGAATAAGCGAGGCAACCTTAATGTTTTTTGGTGTATTCGGTGGCGCGTTTTTAATGTACCTTGTTATGAAACTGATTCGCCATAAGACCAAAAAGCCAAAATTTATGCTAATGTTTCCGATAATGTCTATACTACATATAATTATTTTATTTTTATGTTACCGTTAATATTACAAAAAAAGCGGAGCCTTTCAAATTTGAAAAGCTCCGACATTTTTTAATATTCTGCTAAAAATTAGATAGCGCGGGTAACTTTACCTGAACGCAAGCAACGGGTGCAGGCATTTATACGACGGGGAGAACCGTCTACAATAGCCTTAACGCGCTGTACGTTAGGCTTCCAGGTTCTGTTAGAACGTCTGTGTGAGTGGGAAACCTTAATACCGAAACTAATTTCTTTACTGCAGATATCACACTTTGCCATAATCTGCACCTCCTTGATATTGATTACATAGCAAGGATTATAATAACAGATATGAACCAAAAATGCAAGTGTTTTTTTAAAATTTTTTTATTTTATTAAAATTGTTGTTATATGTGGTAGTTTGTGGTAAAATATTCTCAGTGTTCGAGAGGTGGATGTTTTACAAAATGGTACATAAGATAAACAACGGCAATATCTATATTTCGGTAGAAAGTCTTGGCGCCGAGCTGCGCTCGCTTTGTGATGTTCACGGAACCGAGTATTTGTGGCAGGGTGATAAAAATGTATGGTCTGGTCAGTCGCCAACAATATTTCCAATGGTTGGCAGACAAACGGATAATATGTATTTATACGAGGGCAAACGCTACGAGATGGAAAATCACGGTTTTGCCTCAAACTGTAATTTCAGAGTACACGAAAAGCTTTCGGACAAGCTTGTGCTTAGGTTAGAGGATAGTGCTAAAACTCTAAAAATATATCCGTTCAAATTTTGCTTTGACATTAGCTACGAGCTTAGCGGTAATTCGGTGTACGTTAGGTTTAAGGTAACCAATATGGGAGATAAAGTAATGCCTTACGGAGTTGGTGGCCATCCGGGTTTTCGAGTTCCTATTGAGGATGATGAGCAATTCGAGGACTACTATTTAAAATTCGATTGCGTAGAAAATTGTGCGGCACCTCGTGTTATTCTTGATGCTATGGCAGAGCCCGAAGAGCATATGCCTGTGTTAAATAATACTCAGTACGTGGAATTAAACCACGATATGTTCAATAAGGGTGTGCTTGTACTCGAGGGTCTAAAAAGCCGCGGGGTAGAGCTTTTGTCTAAGAACAGTGGCAGAGGTGTACGATTGGATTTTGAGGGGTTCGATAACCTTGCTTTGTGGCAGATTAAAAAAGGTAACTTCCTTTGTATAGAGCCGTGGACGGCGCCCGGTACGTTTTCCGATAAAAGCTTGCTTTTGGAAAAGCGTAAGGGTATAATACTTTTAAACCCCGGCGAAACAGATGAGCATGGGTATAAGATAACATTTATTTAAATTTTAGAGGTTAAATATGAAAATTAAAGCAGTATTTTTTGATATGGACGGCACCTTGGTTAATTCTATGAACGACCTCGCAACCGCAACAAACTATGCAATGGGCAAGTATGGTTATCCCGCAAAGCCTACCGAGAATTACGCGTACTATGCAGGTAATGGTATCTACGTTATGATAGAGCGCGCACTTGAGCCAAACAAGGTTGATGAGCAAACGCTTAAAGAAATTAGAGATACGTTTTTTGAATATTATAAAGACCATTGTACAGTACACACTACGGTTTATAGCGGCGTTACAGAGCTTGTTGAAAAGCTTAAGGAAAAAGGTATCAAGGTGGGCTGTATAACAAACAAGGTAGAGCCTATTGCTAATAGTATTATAAATCACTTTTTTTGCGGTATGGACGTAGTATACGGTCAGGTAGACGGTGTGCCGAACAAGCCAGACCCAACACTTACCCTTAAGGCTTTCAGCGATTTGGGGATAAAACCGCAAGAGTGTTTGTTTGTTGGAGATACTGCCGTTGATATGGAAACTGCGCACAATAGCGGAGCTGTGGCGTTAGGTGTGTTATGGGGATTTCGTACAGAAGACGAGCTACGAAACGCAGGTGCCGATTACATAGTAGATAGGGCAGACGAAATTTTGGAGCTTGTAGATTCGCATGAATAAGTACAAACGCACGGTCTGGAACTGCTATATAGGTTATATGGTGCAGGCCATTGTAAATAATCTTTTGCCTCTTTTCTTTGTTATATTTCGCGAGGAGTTTGGTTTTACTAATCAACAGCTTGGTAATCTTATACTTATCAATTTTTTAATTCAAATAGCGGTAGATATTACAGTTTCGCGCTTCGGCGAAAAATTAGGTTATCGCAGAGCTATGCTTTTATCTCACGGCTTTGCGGGTGTAGGTTTAATATTTATAACCGTACTCCCTATTATTTTAGGTAACGCATACGTAGCTTTTTTAATAGCTACCCTATTTTTTGCAATAGGCGGCGGTATGATTGAGGTTATGGTTAGCCCGCTTTTAGATGGTCTTGTGCAAGAGGGGAAAGGGGCTGCGATGAGCTTTTTGCATTCCTTTTACTGTTGGGGGCAAATGCTTGTTGTGCTCTTGAGCTCAATTTTTTTGTACTTCTTTGGTGAAGAGCTTTGGTATATATTACCTATACTTTGGTCGATAATTCCGCTTGGCAATATGGTTATGTTTATTAAAGCCGAGCTACCACCAATGCTAAAAAAAGAAAAGCGCACCCCATTAAAAAAGCTTTTTTGTAGCAGCACCTTTATTATAATGATATTTTTGATGTTTTCGGCAGGTTCGTCCGAGCTTGCAATGTCGCAATGGGCTTCCTTTTTTGCTGAAAAAGGTTTGGGTGTACCAAAACTCATTGGTGATATCTTGGGACCTTGTCTGTTTGCTATATTTATGGGAATTGCCCGTGTACTGTATGGTCTTCTTGAGGGTCGGCTTTCAATAAAACCTGCAATGATGTTCTGTGCAATACTATGTGTTGCGTGTTATCTTGCAGTAGCATTATTTAAAAACCCGATTTTAGCCTTTATGGGTTGTGCTTTTTGTGGCTTTTCTGTTGGCCTTATGTGGCCGGGTACCTATAGCCTTGCAGGCTCTACCTTTAAAGGCGGCGGTACTGCAATGTTTGGCATATTGGCGTTTTCGGGTGACCTTGGCTGTTCCTTAGGTCCTTGGCTTACAGGTGTTGTTTCGGGCATTGCTGAAAATAGTAAAATTGTGGTAGAGTATGGAAGCACAGTTGGTTTATCGGCAGAGCAAACCGCAATTAAATTAGGCTTTTTGGTAGGGGTAATATTCCCGCTAATTACAGTAGTAGCATTAACCATTTGGTATTTTAAAGATAAAACGAAAAGGAATGAGTTAAATGAAACGTAGCGAATATCTTACTTGGGACGAATATTTTATGGGTGTTGCAATCCTCTCTGCAGGGCGCAGTAAAGACCCAGGCACACAAGTTGGCGCTTGTATAGTAAGCCCCACAAACCGCATTATGTCGGTAGGCTATAATGGTATGCCTTCGGGTTGTTCAGACGACAATTACCCTTGGGACAGAGAGGGCGAGGCCCTTAAAACAAAATACCTTTACGTTTGCCACGCCGAGCTAAACGCTATTCTTAATTTCCGTGGTGGTACTTTAGAGGGTTGCAGAATTTACACCACCCTTTTCCCTTGTAACGAGTGTGCCAAGGCGCTTATTCAAAGCGGAATTTCTGAGATTATCTATATGCAGGATAAATATTCCGAAACCGATTCGGTTATTGCATCTAAAATGATGATGAAATCTGCAGGTGTAACCTTCCGTAAGTACGAAATGGGTAACAAGGATTTAACGTTAGCATTATAATAATTTATTGCCACCTTGAATTTTGGGTGCCAATATTTTCACTTAACATATGACAAGCTATGAAATAGGTGAGTAAATGAAGAAATTTAATGTAAGCGGCATGACCTGTGCGGCTTGTAGTACAAGGGTTGAAAAGGCAGTCAGTACTGTTTCAGGTGTTGAATCTTGTTCTGTAAACCTTTTGCTAGGTACCTTGAGTGTAGAGGGTGTTGTTGAGGACAGCGCTATAATTGACGCGGTAACCAAGGCGGGATATAGCGTAATAATCAATAATGAGAAGGTTAAAGGGAAGCCACAAAAAGCATATACTGAATTTTTACCAAGACTAATAAGTTCGTTGGTGTTCTTGATAGCGCTAATGTATATATCAATGGGCCATGCAATGTGGGGTTGGTATTTGCCGAACATTATTGCAGAGAATCCAGTAAATTTTGGTATTTTGCAGATGCTATTAACAAGTATTATTTTGGTAATAAACAAGCATTTTTTTGTTAGCGGATTTAAGGCAGTTTTAAAAGGTGCTGCTAATATGGATACCTTAGTGTCCTTAGGTTCGGGTGCGGCTTACGTGTATAGTGTTTATGTGATTTTTAAAATATCGCATTATCTGCTCTACGATAGAATTGATGAGGCTTTTTTTAGTCTGCACGGTCTGTATTTTGAATCTGCGGCTATGATTTTAACCTTAATTACGGTGGGCAAGATGCTCGAGGCTTACTCTAAAGGCAAGACTACCTCGGCAATAGAAGGTTTAATTAAACTAACACCAAAAACCGCAACCGTTTTAAAGGATGGCAAAGAGGTGATTGTTGACGCAAACCGGCTTTTAGTTGGTGACGAGTTTATTGTAAAGTCAGGAGAAAGTATACCTGCCGATGCTGTGGTTATAGATGGTGAGTGCGCGGTGAATGAATCGTCGCTTACAGGCGAAAGCATACCTGTAGAAAAGGTTGTTGGAAGTGGTGTATATGCTGCCACAATTAACACATCGGGCTATATTAAATGTCGTGCTACAAAGGTGGGTAATGACACCACTTTGGCAGAAATTATAAAAATCGTTGGAGATACCTCCGCTATGAAAGCCCCTATTGCCCGTATTGCCGATAAGGTATCTGGTGTGTTTGTACCTGCAGTGGTATTTATTGCAATACTAACATTTTTGGTATGGTTGCTTAATGGCGGCGGGTTAGGGGTTGCTGTCGAACGCGCAATATCTGTATTAGTTATTAGTTGCCCTTGTGCTTTAGGAATTGCAACACCAGTTTCAATTATGGTGGGAAGCGGTGTAGCGGCTAAAGGTGGAATACTTTTTAAAACCGCAACCGCTCTGGAAACTACTGGCAAAGTAAAAAATGTAGTTTTTGACAAAACAGGAACTATTACAAGCGGAAAACCAAGTGTTACTGATGTTATTACTGTAAAAGATATAAGTGAAAGCGAACTGCTAACATTTGCATATTCACTTGAATATAAAAGCGAGCACCCTTTAAGCGTGGCTATTAAAAAATACTGCCAGAAAGCTCGGGTACCTTTAAATGAAATAATCGAGTTTAAAGTGGCTTCTGGCGGTGTGAGTGGTAAATATAATAACGAAACAGTTGCCGGCGGTAATTTTGAATTTACAAGTAAATATACAGAAATTGGCGATGATATGCTTTCAACTTCAAATATTCTTGCTAATAGCGGAAAAACACCACTCTTTTTTGTTAAAGGCAAAAAACTGCTTGGCATTATTGCCGTTGCTGATACTATTAAAGTAGACAGTAGGGAAGCGGTAGAAACCTTAACTAAAATGGGTATAGAGGTTACTATGTTAACGGGAGACAATAAAGCCACTGCCCAAAGCATTGCTAAAAAAGTTGGGATAAAAAATGTAATTGCAGGCGTTTTGCCAACATCAAAACAGCAAGTCGTTGTAGAGCTATCCAAAAAAGGTAGTGTGTTGATGGTAGGCGATGGTGTTAACGATGCACCTGCGCTTACTGCTGCCGATGTTGGAATGGCGATTGGTGCGGGTACTGATATTGCAATTGATGCCGCCGACATTGTTCTAATTAATAGTAAACTTTCTGATGTGGTTTCAGCTATACGCTTAAGCAAAGCAACATTGAGAAATATTAAAGAGAATCTGTTTTGGGCATTTATATATAATGTTATATGTATCCCAGTAGCTGCAGGTGTTGGGATAGAGCTTAACCCAATGTTCGCCGCCGCAGCAATGAGTTTATCAAGCTTTTGCGTTGTAGTAAATGCACTAAGACTAAACTTATTCAAACTAAACAAATCAAAAGGGAAAAAGGAGAAAATTAAAATGCAAAAAACAGTAAAAATTGAAGGTATGATGTGTCCGCATTGTGAGGCAAGGGTTAAAGAAATTTTAAGTGGGTTACCAGAGGTTGATGTTGCCGAGGTTAGCCACAAAACAGGCACAGCGGTTTTAACCTTAAATGCCGAAATTCCCGACGAAACCATTAAGAACATTATTGAAACTGCAGGATATAAAGTAATATAAAACCAATGCGCCCTATCGGTTTGATAGGGCGCAACAAATTATTTTAAGTATTACTTGATTTTTTAATAGTATTGTGTTAAAATATGCAAGCAATATATGAAGGCGTAGCTCAGTTGGTTAGAGTACCTGCTTGACATGCAGGGGGTCGGTGGTTCAAGTCCACTCGTCTTCACCAAAAAAAGACCTACCGAATTTTCGGTAGGTCTTTCATAGTTTAATTAATCTTTTTTAAGTAAATCTCGGATTTCAATAAGTGTTTTAAGCTCTTCAGACTGTTCTGGCTCGGCAGGAGCTTCTTCGATAATCTCTTCTTCCTTTTTAGTGAAGCGGTCTTTAAGGTTCATTATAACGCGAAGTACAATAAATATAGCAAGTGCGATTATTACGAAATCGATAACGCTTTGTAAAAAATTACCGTACGTAAGCGCTACCTCGGGTTCTGCTACTGGGTCAGCACCTGCGGCTTTAATTACCCAACGCAAATCGGTAAACTTAATTTTTCCAAGGAGTAAACCTAAAAGGGGAGTAACTACGTCTGCAACGAAAGAAGATACGATTTTACCGAAAGCAGAACCGATAACAACACCGACAGCCATATCAATAACGTTGCCCTTCATTGCAAATTCTTTAAAATCTTTTAAAAACTTTTTCATTACCATTCCTCCGTTTTGCCGATATTCGACAAATTTATTTATCGTTTTCATTATATATCACCCGAAAATAAAAGTCAATAAAACTAAAAGTATATAATTTCTAAAAGATTTTTTAAAAAAAGTATTGACAAAGTAAATATTTTCCATTATAATAGTATCAAATCCTAATAGCAATAAGAAACGGAGGGGAAACATGCAACAACGCAACACAAGGCAAAGGCAAATTGTATTAGATGCAGTACGTGCAAGAATGGATCATCCAACTGCAGACGAAATTTATTTTGACGTTCGCAAGATTGATACACATATTAGTCGCGGAACTGTTTATCGCAATTTAAACGTATTATCACAAAATGGCGATATCTTGCATATTAAGGTGCCTACTGCCGACCGGTTTGATTTACGACCCGACAAGCACTACCACATTATATGTACAGCGTGCGATAAGGTATTCGATGTGCCTTCGGCGTATTCTGAAACGCTTGACCTTAACGCTTCTAACGAAACAGGCTTTATTGTTTCCCGCCACCGCACTGTTTTCGAAGGAATTTGTCCAAAATGTCAAAAAATTTCTAAGGAGGAAAATTAATGAGTAAATTTGTATGCACTGTTTGTGGATACGTGCACGAGGGAAGTGCCGCACCGCAAGAATGTCCAATATGTCATGTACCCGCAACAAAATTCAAGGAGGAAAAAATAATGTCAAAAAACAAGTACGAAGGAACAAAAACCGAGAAAAATTTATGGGAAGCTTTTGCAGGCGAGTCACAAGCAAGAAACAAGTATACATACTTTGCTTCTGTAGCTAAAAAGGCTGGCTTTGAGCAAATTGCAGAGCTTTTCTTAAAAACAGCAGATAACGAAAAAGAACACGCAAAGCTTTGGTTTAAAGAACTTGGGGAGCTTGGTGATACCGCGCAAAACCTTTTACACGCCGCTGAAGGCGAGAATGCTGAATGGACAGATATGTATGAACGTATGGCTAAAGATGCCGAGGAAGAAGGCTTCCAGGACCTTGCAAAACGTTTTCGCGGTGTAGCCGCTATTGAGAAAGAGCACGAGGAAAGATATCGCGCGCTTCTTAATAACGTTGAAACCAAGCAGGTATTTGAAAAGAGTGGTGTTACCGTTTGGGAGTGCCGCAACTGTGGACATATCGTTGTAGGCTTAAAAGCACCCGATGAGTGCCCTGTTTGCAATCACGCACAAAGCTACTTTGAAGTTAGAAAACAGAACTATTAATTAAAACTAAAACGGCTGATGGGATATACCATCAGCCGTTTCCTTGTGTATTAAATTTAAAATAGCTTTGCGCCGCTAATCGTGTTTTTGCGCTTGTGATTATAAAGCTTAACATTATCAAGTGCCCATTGGCGTGAAGAGAACTTGCCTTTCTCTAAATCCTTAGTAGCGTTCATAATTTCATAAACGCGCGAATCCATAAGGTCAAGCTCGCTTAAAAGCTCGGCTTCTAAGAACATTGGTCTTACCGCAGCACCAAACTCTGGGTTGCCGTGGTGTGAGAGAATCATATGTTCAACGAGCATTGCTGTTTCTTCATCTATACCGAGTTCTTTTGCAACGTTATCTATAATCATTGCGCCCATAGGTATATGTCCTAAAAGGTTGCCTTTCACCGAATACTCCTCAACAAGTCCGGTTGAGTTTAATTTAAATTCAGTTATTTTTGCGATATCGTGTAACATAGCTCCTGCGATTAAAAGGTCGCGGTCAACAAATGGATAAACCTCTGATACCTTTTGGCAAAGTCGCACTATGGATAATATGTGGTATAAAAGACCGCCTCTGATTGCGTGATGAAGCTTAAATGCCGCGGGAACATACAACATTACCTCGCGATTACGTTCGTAAACGGTGGTAACCAAACGCTTTAAATCGTCATCCTCGAATCCGTTTGCAATGCTTATCAGCTCGTTATACATATCGGTTGGGTTATATTCAGCACTCGGAACAAAGTCGTTAATATCAATATTATCGTCTTTAGTAGTGTGGCGAATACGGTCTATTTTAAGCTGGTCTACGTTGTTGTAGGGTGCGATAGAACCACGAATTTTAACAACGTCACCTACTTTATAAAGGTCTTGCTCTTTATCGGTAAGGTTCCAGTATTTAGCGTTAATTTCACCGCTGCTGTCGGCAACGGTAAGGTCAAGGTATTTCATACCCTTTGCAGTTGTCTTAACATCGGCTGATTTTATAAGGCAGTAGCCCTCTACAAATTCGCCGCCTATTGAAGTAAAATTCACTAAAAATACCTCCAAATTTCATTTATTTAATTATACTACACTTGTCGGTTACATTCAATTATTATTTTTATAAAGTTGAAAAAACTCATAATTCTGTTATAATTAAGTTATTAATTGTGTAAAGGAATTTTACTATGGTAGATTTTGGCAACGATTGGACTAATATTTTAAAAGACGAGTTTCAAAAACCGTATTACTTAATTCTGCGCGAATTTTTGCGTGCAGAGTATACAAAGCACACGGTTTATCCTAAAATGGAAAATATTTTTAATGCGCTTAAATACACATCATTTGAGAACACCCGAGTTGTTATAATAGGGCAAGATCCGTATCACGCAGTCGGACAAGCACACGGGCTTTGTTTTTCGGTGCAAAAGGGGATAGCACCACCGCCGTCACTTAAAAATATTTTTAAAGAGTTAGAAAGCGACGTTGGATTCGAGTTTACAGGGCACGGCGAGCTTACAAAGTGGGCAAAACAAGGCGTGCTAATGCTTAATAATGTGCTAACCGTTCGTGAGGCTAATCCTAACAGTCATAAAGGCAAGGGTTGGGAGCACTTTACTGATAGGGTAATATCCGAACTAAACCGCAAGGAAACCCCCGTTGTGTTTTTGCTGTGGGGCGCAAACGCTAAAACCAAAGCGCAGTTAATTACTAACCCCATACATAAAAAATTAGAGGCACCACACCCAAGTCCGCTGTCGGCTTACAGTGGATTTTTCGGTTGCTCTCACTTTTCTAAAGCAAATAAAATACTTATAGAAAGCGGCCAAGTACCTATAGACTGGCAGTTAGATTAAATGCTAAAGCACCATATTACGTGATATGGTGCTTTTAAAATTATATATCTAATTTTGTTTTTCTGGCAAACGAAAATATATACTGCTGTATTATACCTTCAATACCTTTGCACTCCTTTGGAAGTCCATTTGGAAAAAGCAAGGGCATAGCTCGTTTTATCCATACATCTTTCGGGAAAGCTTCCGAAAATCCAAGTCCAAAAAGCAGGGTACAGTCGGCTACCTTTAAGCCCACACCGTAAATTTTAGTAAGCTCTTTTTCGGCATCTTCTAAAGATAAGCCCTTAATTTTATCTAAATCAATTTCTCCGCTTGCAACCTTTCTGGCAGCATCAATTATGTATTTAGCACGAAAGCCACATCGTAAGGGTGCAAGGTCTTCGATGGATAATTTAGCAATCTCAAAAGGAGAGGGAAAAGCGTAACCGTTTTCTAATCTTTTACCATAGCATTCGCATAGACGCTCAATGATTCCCTTAATGCGTTTAATATTATTGTTTTGCGATATTATAAACGAGCAAAGCGCTTCCCAAGGTTCTTGGTTAAGAACGCGAACACCACTTGATGTTTGCCACATTTGCATTAATTTATTATCGGTTTGCATTATCTTTTCAATTTTCAGATAATCTCTATTAAAATCAAAGTAGTTTTTCCAAATATTATTAAACTCGTTTTCGGTGGTATTGTAAAAAATAAGCTTATCACCTTTCATTTCGAGGGTTAGTTCTTTCCCGAATGCAATGCCATACCATTTGTTATTGTCAATTAGCCGCCATCTGAATGCCTGCCCACAGTCGAGGGTTTCTGCAAGGTCTAAACAGGTAACATTATTTAGTATAAAATCCATTTCATCACCTAATATATATTAGCACAAAAACATTAATAAGTAAACAGTTATCAAAATCCATTTACAATACATAAAATAAATTAACAATGTTTGTATAAAAGATTTCGTATTGTTCCAAAATAGCACTGATGGGAGTGGTTTAATGCTTCGTGGTGTAAACAGGCAAATTATTGAAATTAACAGCACCGATAACAGCTATTTTGAAAAGGCAATTCTTTTTGTTAGACCAGAATTTTCCGCTTTATCAGAGGGTAAATTACACGATAACGCAAATTTGTTTTTGAAGGATATAGAAACCGAAAAGCAACTAATTAAAACAAACAAAAAAAATCTAACAAAACATAAGCGTAAACTAAATAAAAAGATGTTGTTTTCTTTTGGATTAACAGCTGTTATCGTTGCGGCTTCGGTTGCTATAATTTTAAGAATAGTATAAAAAAGCAGTGTGTTTTACTTGTTGTAAATCACACTGTTTTTCTGTTATTGAGTAACGTTTAAGGTTGATTTTAATACAGCTGTATCATTAAGAGAAATTTCAACAGGATAATTGCCGGGTTTTGTTTTAGCGCCAACCGTCCAAATCCATGCAACATAACCGTTTTTGTCAGAAACTTGTGGAGTTAGGGCTTTTGACCTACTTATTCCTGAGGAATAGGTAACCTTAATCGCGTATTTTGTATTGGGTTTGCCAAGTATTACAAGCTCTGCCTTATTGCCGCGCTTAATGGTATCGCTAAAAGAAATGAGTGAAACGTTGTCTGAAACCTTTGCTTTGGGTGTGTGAGTCAACTCACTTTGAACGGATATAATCTCACTTGCCTCGCACGAACTAAGCTCGCTAAATGCTATATCATAATTGCTAAAAGGATCGTTTTGTCGGCAACCAACACAAAACAACATCAAAAATATAATTAAAGCTAAACAAATTCTTTTTCTTTTCATTTGTAACTCCATAAGAATACTATTATTTAATTTCTTGCTCTAAATTGATATATCGCGCCTGTCGCTATTAAGCATACTATAAGCGGTTGACGGAGTTACACCTGAAACATTAGCAAGCTCGTTAATCTTTATCCCTCGTTGTTTGCATAAAGTAACAAATCTTTCTACAGTAACGTCCTTTACTCCCATTTGCTTCACCTCAAAAATTTTGCATGGAAATTTATGTTAGCGCGTATACGCAAGTGCGTAAAGCAGTGGTTTAATTATTAAAAAATAAAAGGTCTACTAAGGTAGACCTTTTATGTTGGAGCTGCTAACCGGATTTGAACCGGTGACCTCGTCCTTACCAAGGACGTGCTCTACCACCTGAGCCATAGCAGCGTACCGAACAAATGATATTATATGCTATACTTTTTAAAATGTCAACCCCTAAAATTAAAAAAATATCAATAAGTATGTAGGTTTATTCCTTGTTGAAAAATACTAATTGGTGTGATATAATATCTTGAGTAAATTTATTATGAAAGGTTTTGTCTCATATGTCCACCACAAATAAGAATAATATTAATAAGTTGGTTTTAACTGCAGTGTTCGCGGCGCTTATTTGCGTTTTAACAATGTTCCCTAAGCTCCCTGTGCCACTTACCAATGGTGGATATATACATATGGGCGATGCGTTAATAATCGTTTCGGCATTTATATTGGGCCCTGCGTATGCCACTGTAGCTGCAGGTGTTGGCTCTATGCTTGCCGACTGCTTTAGCGGTTATGCAGTATATATGCCCGCAACCTTGTTTATTAAGGCGGTTATTGCTTTAGTAGCGGCTTTAATATTCAGGGCTTTAAAAGATAGAAAAGAAAAAATAATTCTTTTATTTTTAGTAGCGGCAGCCTCTGAGCTGATAATGGTTTTTGGTTACTTTTTGTTTGAGTGGCTGCTTTACGGCATCGGCGCTGCATTGGTTGCCGCCGCGTTCAATTTAGTCCAAGCCGCTTCGGGCATAATTTTAGGTGTGATTTTAATTAAGGTTATCTCTAAAAATAAATCGTTAAATAAACTACTACTTTTGGACGGTGAAAATAAATGAGAATAGTTGTTAAGGTAGGAACATCGACCCTTGCCTATAGCACTGGACATATAAATATTAGGCATATAGAAAAGCTTAGCAAGGTTTTAAGCGACCTTAAAAACGCAGGCCATGAGATTGTACTTGTATCCTCAGGTGCGATAGGTATGGGTGTTGGTAAACTGCAATTAGATTCTCGCCCAGACGATATGCCTACAAAACAAGCCGCCGCGGCAGTAGGCCAATGCGAGCTTATGTATGTTTACGATAAGTTATTTTCGGAATACAACCATACTGTAGCACAGCTTCTTTTAACGGGCATTGATATGCAACATAAGGAAAGACTACATAACTTTAAAATGACTACTAATAGACTAATAGAGCTTGGTGCATTACCCATAATTAATGAAAATGATACTGTTGCCACAGATGAAATCTCGGTCGGCGATAACGATACTTTAGCGGCAATAGTAGCTGTTAATTTAAACGCAGAATTGCTTGTATTACTTACCGATATAAACGGACTATATACAAGTGACCCAAGGAATAATGCTAATGCAAAGCTTATACCTATTGTTGAAAATATTACCGATGAAATAAAGAACGCTGCCGGCGGTAAAGGTACAAAGCTTGGTACCGGTGGAATGGCAACTAAACTTAATGCTGCCGAAATTTGCATAAACAAGGGAACAGACGTGGTAATCGCAAACGGCGATGACCCTGAGGTGCTGTACGATATTATAGATGGAAAACAAATTGGAACAAGGTTTATAGGAAAGAAATAATGACTACTCGAGAAATATTAAATAACGCCCAAAAAGAAAAGCAAAGCATAGCAGTTTTAAACTCAGAAATTAAAAATAATGCACTCAATAAAATGGCAGAGGCGCTGATTAACAACAGCACAGCAATTCTCAAAGCTAATGCTGAGGATTTAGCGGCAGCCAAGGGTACTGTAAGTGACGTTATGCTTGATAGACTGCGCTTAACAGAGCCGCGAATTCGTGATATGGCTAATGGCATAATAAGTGTGGCCAAACTTCAGGACCCTGTAGGTAGGGTAATTAGCGAAACCACACGTAAAAATGGGTTGTCTATACAAAAAGTATCTGCCCCTATTGGCGTAGTTGCCATTATTTACGAAAGCCGACCAAACGTTACGTCTGATGCGGCGGCTCTGTGTTTTAAAAGCGGTAATGTTTGTGTGCTAAGGGGCGGTAAAGAGGCATATAGAACCTCGAAAGCAATAGTCGATGCAATGCGCGGCGCGTTAAGAGAGTGTGCACTACAAGAGAATCTTATTCAGCTTATTGAGGATACAACAAGAGGAAGCGCAACCGAGCTTATGCAGGCAGTTGGCTTTGTTGATTTATTAATTCCACGCGGAGGCAAAGGTCTTATTAATGCCTGCGTTAATAACGCTAAAGTACCCTGCATACAAACTGGTACGGGTATTTGCCATATTTATGTAGATGAAACTGCTAATGTTCAAATGGCGCTTGATATTATCGACAACGCAAAAACCTCAAGGCCTTCTGTATGCAATGCTGCAGAGGTTTGCCTTGTTCATAAAAATATAGCAAACGAGTTTTTACCAATGCTAAAAGACCGTTTGGTAAAGCAGAGAATTAATGATGAAAAACAACCAGTTGAGTTAAGACTGTGCGAACTTTCGGCAAAGATTATCGATGGTAACAGCGCTAATAACGATGATTTTGATACCGAGTTTTTAGATTATATTCTCGCAATTAAAGTGGTTGACGATGTAAATGAAGCAATTAGTCACATACTAAAGCACTCAACAGGGCATAGCGAGGCGATTATTACAAATAGCGCTAAAAATGCAAATGATTTTGTAAAGGGCACCGATAGTGCTGCAGTTTATATAAATGCATCAACAAGATTTACCGACGGCGGAGAGTTTGGCCTTGGTTGTGAAATGGGGATTTCCACCCAAAAACTACACGCACGCGGACCGATGGGTCTTAGCGAGCTTAACACATATAAGTACGTCGTACGTGGTAATGGACAGATAAGATAAAGGGGGATTAATATGCTCAAAGTTGGCTTTATTGGTTGCGGAAATATGGGCTCTGTTTTAGCAATGGCTGTATGCAATTCTGATTCTGATTGCAAGTTGTTTCTTTCAGATGCTAATAATTCGGTTGCAAACTCCCTCTCTTGCGAAACAGGAGGAACCGTTTGCGATAATATTCAAATTGCAACAGAGTGCGATTATATATTTCTTGCGGTTAAACCTAATATAATTTTAGATGTTGCTAATGAAATAGCCCCATACTTAAAAGATACTGCTGTAATTATTTCAATTGCTGCAGGTATGACAATTAATAAAATTGCAGATAAAATTAAATGCAATCCAATTATTCGCATTATGCCTAATACACCTGCTGCGGTAGGTTTGGGAGTTATACTATATACAACCAAAAATACTTCTTTAAGTGATATAGAAAGATTTAAAATATTAATGCAAAAAGCAGGTACTCTTGTAGTAATTGATGAAGCTTGCATTGATGCTGCTACTGCTGTTTCAGGTTGTGGCCCTGCATATGCCTATATGTTTATTGAGGCGGTAGCTAATGCGGGGGAAAACTGCGGTGTGTCAAGCGAGCTTAGTTTAAAGCTTGCCGCAGAAACCGTAAAGGGCGCAGCCGAGATGGTGTTAAAAAGCGGAATTACCCCTAAAAAACTGTGCGATAATGTTTGCAGTCCTGGTGGTAGCACTATTGAAGGTGTACGTTCTTTACAGGAAAACGGCTTTGATACGGTTGTAGACCAAGCGATTAAAGCGGCTTATAAACGCACAAAAGAACTTGCTGATTAAAGCTTGTGCTTGATTATTTTATGCATTGATGTTATATTATTTTACATAGGAGTGATAAACTATGAACTTAAAACTACTAAAGCTTTTAAATAAAAACTCACGTCAAACAAATTCTGAGCTCGCGGTTATGACCGGAAGAACAGAAAATGATGTTGTGTCCGAAATTAAAGAGATGGAGGATAGTGGCATTATTAGAGGTTACAAGGCTGTTATCGACTGGGAACGTCTTGACAATACATATGTTTCTGCAATTATCGAGCTTAAGGTTTCACCCAAAGCAGGAATAGGCTTCGAGGACGTTGCAAAGCGCGTTATGAAATACCCCGAGGTTGAAAGCGTTTACTTAATGTCGGGAGGTTACGACCTTAATGTTATTGTTAAGGGTAAAACATTCCAAGAGGTTGCTTTGTTCGTAGCTAAAGAGCTTTCTACTTTAGAGAACGTTACCTCTACCGCAACACACTTTGTGCTTCGCAGATATAAGGAGCTTGACGTTGAGCTTCTCGACGACACTACTGACGATAGGGGGAGCTTTTCATTTTGATGGATTATGATAAAATTTTAAATTCAGCCGTCAAAGAAATAAAGCCCTCAGGAATACGTAAGTTTTTTGATATTGCCGAAACTATGGATAATGTTATATCCTTAGGCGTTGGTGAGCCAGACTTTCCAACACCTTGGCAAATCAGAAAAGCAGGTATAAAAGCTTTAGAGGATAGTAAAACTCGTTATACCTCTAATAGCGGATTACTCTACTTGCGCGAAACAATTTCGAAATACTTAAATAGAAAGTATTCTTTAAACTATTGTCCACAGGGCGAAATTTTAGTTACGGTTGGTGGTAGCGAGGCTATAGATTTAGCTATTCGTGCCTTAGTTAGCAGCGGCGACGAGGTTATTATCCCTCAGCCAAGCTACGTTTGTTACGAGCCGATTACCGCTCTCGCAGGTGGCGTACCCGTAATTATAGAAACCAAGGCAGAAAATAACTTTAAGCTTACAGCTGATGAGCTTAAAGCAAAAATTACCGACAAAACAAAGGTACTTATCTTGCCATATCCCTGCAACCCAACGGGCGCAATTATGGAAAAAGATGATTTAGAGCAAATCGCTGAAGTTCTGCGCGGTACCGATATAATGGTTATTTCAGACGAAATATATTCCGAGCTAACCTATTCTAAAAATCCACACGTTTCAATAGCTTCACTCGAAGGTATGCGCGAGAGAACGGTTGTTATTAATGGCTTTTCAAAAGCCTTTTCAATGACAGGTTGGCGCTTAGGCTACGCTTGTGGACCTATAGAAATATTAAGCCAGATTACCAAAATACATCAGTTCGCTATTATGTGCGCACCAACTACTTCGCAGTATGCCGCTGTTGCTGCTATGACGCAGTGCGACGAGGTTGTTGAGGAAATGCTTGAGGAGTACGACGTGCGCCGCAGACTTATTGTTGATGGCTTCAATAAGCTGGGTTTAAAATGTCACGAGCCTAAAGGCGCTTTCTATGCGTTCCCATCAATTAAAAGCACGGGAATGACCAGTGAGGAATTTTGTGAAAAACTGCTTTATTCAAAACAGGTTGCATTAGTGCCGGGTACTGCATTTGGTGACAGTGGTGAGGGCTTTATCAGGGCATCTTACTGTTATTCAACCGAGCATATAAAGATAGCACTTAAAAAGATTGCTGAATTTTTAGAAGAAATTAAATAGACTTAATCCCATAGTGCTAAAACCACTGTGGGATTTTGTTATAAATTGACAATGATTACGATTTATGTTAAATTATTTATATAATTTAAGGAGGGGATAAATATGCCTTTTAGTGTTAACAGTCCAATACTATATGTTATAGTTGCGGTAATTATTGCATTGGTTTTAGCACAGTCTATTTATTTTTTAGTGCGTGCCGTTCGTCGTGCTAAAGAACTTGGAATTGAAAGCAGTACAGTTAAAAAAACAATTTCCTCGGCGGCGGTATTTACAATAGCGCCAGCCATTGCAGTTTTAGTTGGTGTTGTTGCACTTTCTAAAAGCTTAGGCGTTGCTTTGCCTTGGTTACGCCTTTCGGTTATTGGTTCTATTACCTACGAAACGGTAGCAGCAGGTAACGCGTTAGAGGCTGCAGGCCTCGGTGCAGGTACCACAATTACCGACCCGTCACTCTATGTAACAGTGCTTTGGGTAATGACCTTAGGCATTGCCGCAGGTATAGTTTTTGTTCCTTTTGTAACTAAAAAGATACAAAGCGGACTTACAAAAATGGGTATGAAGGATAAAAAATGGGGCGAGATTTTTAATAACGCAATGTTCCTTGGTATGATTTCGGCATTCTTAGGTTACGTATTTTGCGATGTTACAAACCTTTTCCACGGCGACGTATCGGGTTTGATTCCGGTTTGTGTAATGTTCGTTTCGGCGATTATAATGGCAATATGCGGAATTGCATCTAAAAAGCTAAAAGTGCGTTGGCTAACCGATTATGCGCTTCCGTTAAGCTTGGTTATCGGTATGGCTTCGGCAATTCCGTTTACAGCGTGGTTAGGATAGGGGGACAAGGGATATGAGTAATTATTTATCAAAAGTCCATCGTGACGGACGTATTTGGGGCATAATCATTGGCATTGTTCTGCTATCTGTTCCCGTTATTGTTTCACTAATTTTCGGCGTAGCGCCAAACTATTCCATACTTCTTAAAGGTCTAATTGCTACCGCACCTATGTACTGGGCGGTAGGTATTGTTGAAATTTTTACCTATGTTCCTATGCTTGGCGCAGGCGGTACATATCTCTCGTTTATAACGGGTAATATTTGAAACCTTAAGCTTCCTTGCGCAATTGACGCTATGGAGCGCGCAAACGTTAAGGCATCAAGCGAAGAGGGTGAGGTTATTTCTACAATAGCTATTGCCGTTTCAAGCATTGTTACAACAATTATAATCATTATTGGTGTTATTGGCATTGTACCTCTAACACCTATATTAGAAGCACCTGTTTTAGTTCCTGCGTTTGATATGATACTTCCTGCACTTTTTGGTGGCCTTGCAGTAGTATTTATATCAAAAAACGTAAAGCTATCCATAGCGCCCGTAATACTAATGCTTGCACTATTCATTTTTGTGCCTGCACTAAACTCAGGTACAGTTGGTATAATGGTCCCCGTTGGCGTTGTGTTTACGCTAATTGTTGCAAGAATTATGTATAAAAAGGGGATGCTATAATGCTTTGGATAATTCTTTCAATATTAATCCTTTTTCTTGCCGTTATTGTAATTCGCGCAGTTGCCTTTACTCCAAAAAAAGATAATCTTAAAGAAGCAAAGCCTATTAGTTTCGACAAGCAAAAGGCAGTTGATAATTTAGCGGCACTAATTAAATGTAAAACAATTTCGTATAAAGATTCGTCAATAGAAGATGACGATGAATTTAACAAGCTTGTAAACCTTTTACCAACCCTTTATCCAAACGTATACAAAACTTGTAAATTAACCACCTTCTGTGACCGTGGATTATTGTTTCTTTGGAAAGGAACTCAAAACGGAGACCCTGCAGTATTTATGTCACATTATGATGTCGTGCCTGTAAATTACGATGGTTGGGAAAAAGACCCATTTGGCGCAGAGATTGAAAATGGTGTTATGTGGGGCAGAGGTGCACTTGATACAAAAGTAACCTTAAATGCGGCTTTAAGTGCCGCGGATAGTTTAATAGAAAGTGGTTTTGTTCCACAAAATGATGTGTATTTTGCTTTTTCCGGCGGAGAAGAGATTAATGGTAGCGGTGCCAAGCATATTGTAGAGTATTTTGAGCAAAACGGAATTAATCCGGCTATTGTTTTAGATGAGGGTGGTGCTGTTGTAGAAGATGTTTTCCCTGGTGTTAAAGCACCTTGCGGACTCGTTGGAATAGCAGAAAAAGGTATGATAGATTTGTGTTACACCTCTGTATCAAACGGAGGACACGCTTCTGCACCTAAGCCTAATGCACCTATCGATCGCTTGGTAAAGGCCTGTAAGAAATTATTATCAAAACCTTTTAAAGCACATATCACACCACCTGTAAGAAAGATGCTTGATACTCTTGGCAGACATTCCACCTTTGTTTATAGACTGATTTTTGCAAACCTTTGGCTATTTAAACCTGTGCTTAATTTAATTTGCAAAAAATCGGGTGGCGAACTTAATGCTTTACTTAGAACGACCGTTGCATTTACCCAAATGAGTGGCTCGAATGCACCTAACGTAATTCCGACAAAGGCATCATTGGTATCTAATATTCGCCTAAATCCTGCTAATAGCGTTAGTTCGGCAGTAGATTATATAAGAAAAACAATAGCCGACGATAGCATTGAGCTTTCGGTACTACATTCTTCCGAGCCAAGCAGAATTTCGCGTACCGACTGCGAGGGCTGGGATAAGCTCCTAAAAGCCATAAGCCACACTTGGAAGGGCTCAATAGTTTCGCCATATCTTATGATGCAATGCTCTGATTCTCGTCATTATGGCAAAATATCTGACAAGGTTTATCGATTTTCTGCTATGGACTTAACTGCCGAAGAACGCGCAACTATCCACGGCAATAACGAGCGTATTCGAATAGAAACTATTCATCGTTCTGTTGAGTTTTATATTCGTTTAATAAGCCAAATGTAATTGTCTTGACACAAAAAATTTAATATGTTATACTTTTTAAGTAATTTCCCTGTTACTGACGGATAGTGTGGTAGACCACGTGGAGCAGGGAGGGGCATTTATTTCGCCTTTTATGCCGACCGTCTGGGCGCATTTATCCAAAGCATTGGGTAGGTGCGTCCTTTTGTTTTTATACTTTACAAATCTAATTTTTAAAGTTATAATATATTTAAATAAATTGGAGGAATTTGAATGAATTTTTTTGAAGAATTAAGTAGTTTTGATACCGAAGTTGCTGCTGCTTGCAAAAAAGAATTAGAGCGTCAGCAGAACAACATCGAGTTAATTGCATCCGAAAACATTGTTTCTAAGGCAGTTCTACTTGCTGCAGGCGGTGTTTTAACTAATAAATATGCCGAGGGTTATCCTGGTAAACGTTACTATGGCGGCTGTCAATGTGTTGATATTGTCGAGGATATTGCAAGAGAACGCGCAAAAAAGCTTTTCGGTGCAGAGTATGCTAACGTTCAGCCACACTCGGGCGCAAACGCCAATCTTGCTGTTTTCTTCGCACTACTTAATCCCGGTGACACCGTAATGGGTATGAACTTACAGCAGGGCGGACACCTTTCGCACGGCTCACCTGTAAATATCTCGGGTAAATATTTTAATATAGTTCCTTACGGTGTAAATGAAATTACCGAAACTATTGACTACGACGAGATGGAAAAAATCGCACTCGAGTGTAAACCTAAACTCATAGTTGTTGGTGCAAGCGCATATTCCCGTACTATTGATTTCCCTCGTTGCCGCGAGATTGCCGATAAGGTTGGCGCATATTTAATGGTTGATATGGCGCATATAGCGGGATTAATTGCTGCAGGCGTTCATCCTTCACCCGTGCCTTATGCCGACGTTGTTACAACCACAACACATAAAACTCTGCGCGGACCAAGGGGTGGTATGATACTTTGCCGTGAAGAGCTCGGTAAACAAATCGATAAGGCTGTTTTCCCAGGTACTCAGGGCGGTCCTTTGATGCATATAATTGCAGCTAAAGCTGTTGCTCTTGGAGAAGCATTAACCGATGAATTCCGTGCATATCAGCAACAAATTGTTAAGAATGCTGCAGCCCTTTGCGGCCACTTAATTGATAATGGTATTGAAATTGTTTCGGGGGGTACTGATAATCACTTAATGCTTTTAAAACTTATTAATAACGGTATTACTGGTAAAGAATTAGAGCACCGTTTAGACGAGGTTCATATCACCGCTAACAAAAACACTATTCCTAATGACCCCGCCAGTCCGTTTGTAACAAGCGGTTTGAGAATTGGTACACCTGCTGTAACATCTCGCGGATTCAAAGAACCCGAAATGAAGCTTATTGCTAATTGGATTACCGACATAATTAATGATTTCGACGGTAACAAAGATAGAATAACAGCCGAGGTTATAGACCTTTGCGCTAAATTTCCAATTTATAAATAATTAATAAAATAGGAGTGTTATTATGGCTTACTTGTCTGATATTGAAATTGCCCAACAATGCGAAATGAAGCATATTAGAGAGATTGCTAAAGCTGCTAATGTTGACGAAAAGTATATCGAGCAATATGGTAACTACAAAGCAAAAATTGACCTATCCTTGCTTAACGAAACTACTGCTAAGGATGGTAAATTAGTTCTTGTTACTGCTATTACTCCAACCCCCGCTGGTGAGGGTAAAACTACAACTACTATCGGTTTAGCCGATGGTCTTAAAAGAATAGGCAAAAATGTTACTGTTGCCTTGCGCGAGCCATCATTGGGCCCAGTCTTTGGTGTTAAAGGTGGCGCTGCAGGTGGCGGTTATGCACAGGTAGTACCAATGGAGGATATAAATTTACATTTCACTGGTGACTTCCACGCTATAGGTGCCGCAAATAACCTTCTTGCCGCTATGCTTGATAACCATATTCAGCAAGGCAACTCACTTAATATAGACGTACGCAAAATCACTTGGAAGCGTTGCGTTGATATGAACGACCGTCAGCTTCGTTTTATAGTTAATGGAATGGGTGGTAAGGTAAACGGCGTTCCCCGTGAAGATGGATTCGATATCACAGTTGCAAGTGAGATTATGGCGGTGCTTTGTTTATCAAGCTCTATATCCGATTTAAAGGAGCGCCTATCCAGAATAATTGTTGGTTATACTTATGATGATAAGCCGGTTACTTGTGGAGAACTTAAGGCAGCGGGCGCTATGACGGCACTCTTAAAAGATGCTTTAAAGCCCAACCTTGTACAAACATTAGAGGGTACACCTGCGTTTGTTCACGGTGGTCCTTTTGCTAATATTGCACACGGCTGTAACTCTGTTACTGCTACAAAGCTTGCGCTTAAAATGGGCGACTATGCTATTACAGAAGCAGGCTTCGGTGCAGACCTTGGTGCAGAAAAATTCTTAGATATCAAGTGCCGTATGGCAGGTCTTACACCAAGCGCAGTTGTAATGGTAGCAACTGTTCGTGCTTTAAAAATGCACGGTGGCAAGCTTAAAACAGAGCTTGGCACTGAGGATTTGGGCGCACTCGAAAAGGGTATTCCTAATCTACTTCGTCACGTTTCAAACATTAAAAATGTTTATAAGCTTCCTTGTGTTGTTGCTATAAATCGCTTCCCAACTGATACCGATAATGAAATCGAATTCATTATTGACAAGTGTCGTCAGCTTGGTGTAAATACCGTGCTTTCAACAGTTTGGGCTGATGGTGGTAAGGGCGGTGAAGACCTTGCTCGTGAGGTTGTTCGTCTTTGTGAAGAAGAAAAAGGTGACTTTACGTTTAGTTATGAGCTTGACACCACAATTGAAGAAAAAATTGAGGCAGTAGTTAAAAAGGTATATGGCGGCAACGGCATTACACTTATGCCAAATGCTAAAAAACAAATAGAGCAGTTAACAAAGCTTGGATTTAGCAACTGTCCTGTTTGTATTGCTAAAACTCAGTATAGCTTTTCTGACGACCCAACCAAGCTTGGCGCACCCGAAGATTTTACTGTTACTATTAAAAACGTTAAAATTTCTGCAGGTGCAGGCTTTATCGTTGTACTAACCGGTGATATACTTACAATGCCTGGTCTTCCAAAAGTACCTGCTGCTGAACGTATTGACGTTGATGATAACGGCAAAATTACAGGTTTATTCTAATAACCACTAATTTTATTTACATAATGTGAAATTTGTGGTAAACTAAATATAGAGGCTCTCAAGGGTTAAAAGCCTTGAGAGCCTTATTTTTTAAGTTAAGGAGAAAACTTTATGTCAAAGCTTTATCCAACACCGCATATAAATGCAACGCCCGAAGATTTTGCAAAAACCGTATTAATGCCCGGGGACCCGTTACGCGCCGAGTTTATTGCTAAAAATTTTTTAAGTGATGCAAAGCTTGTTAATAATGTTCGTGGAGTTAATGGTTACACAGGGTTTTATAATGGCACAAGAGTAAGCGTTATGGCAAGTGGTATGGGTATGCCGTCAATCGGCATATATTCGCACGAGCTTTATAATTTTTTCGGTGTGGAAAATATTATCCGCGTTGGTTCTGCAGGTGCTATGCGTGCAGATATTCCGCTAAAAGAAATTATTTTAGCCGAGGGTGCCTCAACCAACTCAAATTATGCTAAAGCCTTTAATATTGAGGGTACTTTTGCACCTATTTGCAGTTACGATTTACTAAAAGCCGCAACAAGCATTGCCGATAAATCGGGCTTAAAATATAGAGTTGGCAATGTGCTTTCGTCAGATTCTTTTTATAGTGACGAAGCAGAACTACCAATAGAACAGCGCCCGTCTACAGTATGGGCAAAAATGGGCGTTATGGCGGTAGAGATGGAGGCCGCAGCTTTATATATGAATGCCGCACGTAGCGGTAAAGCCGCGCTTGCAATATTAACCGTGTCCGACAATATTGTTACGGGTGAGACAACCACTGCAGAGGAAAGACAAACCACATTTACCGATATGATAGAGCTTGCATTAAGCACCGCAAAAGAAATCGAGTAGGTGATATTATGAACGAGAATGAATTATGCAGATTGGCAATAAACGCTATGCAAAATTCCTATTCACCTTATTCTAAGTTTAGAGTAGGCGCTGCATTATTAACCGAATCGGGTAAGGTATATACTGGTTGTAATATAGAAAATTCAGCCTTCACGCCAACAGTTTGTGCCGAGCGTACAGCTTTCTTTAAAGCTATAAGCGAGGGTGAGCAAGAGTTCAAAGCTATTGCTATTGTGGGTGGCAATGATGGAAAAATAAATGGTGAGTGTATGCCTTGTGGCGTGTGCAGACAGGTTATGCAAGAATTTTGTAATAAAGATTTTACCATAATAGCCGTAACCGACACGGGCTATAATAAATATATTTTAGGGGATTTACTGCCTCACTCATTTAATATAAAGTAGGTACCGTAATATGAGAATGTACGATATTATTGAAAAAAAGCGCAACGGTGGCGAACTTTCTGCAGAGGAGATACGCTACTTTGTAAAAGGTGCTACAAGCGGGGAAATTCCAGATTATCAAATCACAGCGCTTTTAATGGCTATTTATTTTAAGGGTATGACCGACCGCGAGACTGTTGAACTGACCTTGAATATGCGTGATTCGGGCGATACTTTAGATTTAAAGGCATTTGGTAATCTTTCGGTTGATAAGCACAGCACCGGTGGTGTGGGTGATAAAACAACACTTATAGTGGCGCCTATCGTTGCTTCACTTGGCACAACCGTTGCCAAAATGTCGGGCAGAGGTCTTGGATTTACGGGCGGTACTGTGGATAAGTTAGAGTCGATATCAGGGTATAATACCTCACCAGATTTTTCGCAGTTTATGTCTATTGCGAAAAGCTGTGGAATCTCGGTTATTTCACAAACAGGTAACCTAACCCCCGCCGATAAAAAGTTATATTCCTTGCGCGATGTAACTGCCACTATAGAAAGCATCCCACTTATAACCTCAAGCATAATGTCTAAAAAACTTGCGGCGGGTGCTAAAAATATAGTGCTTGACGTAAAGTGTGGCAGTGGCGCTTTTATGAAAAATATTGATGAGGCAGAAACCCTTGCTACAAAAATGGTTGAAATAGGTAAGCTTTGTGGCGTTAATATTGTGGCTCTTTTAAGTAATATGGACACACCATTAGGCTCTTCTGTTGGTAATTCGTTAGAGGTTATAGAGGCATGCGAGGTTTTAAAGGGAAATATTAAAGGTCCGCTTTATGAGATTTGTGTAAAAATAGCGGCTAATATGTGTGCCTTGGCTCTTGATATTTCTGAAGAAACTGCAACAAAACGGGTAGTCGAGGTAATAGAAAACGGTACAGCATTCAAAAAAATGCAAGAGTGGGTTAGCACTCAGGGCGGTGATGCATCAACTCTTTCGGACTATACCCGTTTTAAACAACCTAAGTTTAGTATAGATATATCATCTACCCGTAAGGGATATATCACAAAAATTGATGCGTTGCTTGTTGGAAAGGCGGCATTAATTCTTGGCGCGGGCAGAGAAAAAGCAGGGGATAACATCGATTTTAGCGCAGGTGTAAGAATTCAAAAGACACTTGGTGAATTTGCAGAACAGGGAGATACTCTGTTTACAATTTACACCGATGACCAAAATTTAATTGATACTGCTAAAAATCTACTACACACTGCTGTAACCTTTTCTGATTCAAAACCGGAACCGCAGCAAGTAATATACAAAACCATTAAATAAAATAAACGCGATAGCAAAAACTTGAGCTATCGCGTTTTTATACTTATTTCTCCAAAGGTTAAATTTATCTCTTCTCCGTTTTTTAATACTGTAAGGCTACAGTCATCGTTGATACGTAAGGCGGTGGCGGTAAAACTTTGGTCATTTTTTATAACAACTATTTCTTTGCTTAGGATAATTGACCTGTCGCGATAATCCTTTAGAAATTCTAAATTGTTAGCAAGCCTTTGTTCGCGGTAAAGATTATTAATAACCCTTGCAGCAAGCAGATTTATGTTTACAGCTTTATTTGTATGCTCTTTCAAGCTGGTTGCTATTTCGCGTATTTCGTCATCAGGTTTAAATTTATTTACATTTATACCAATACCTAATATTATATTTTGTGTTTCACTATCATGTTGTACTGTCTCTGCTAAAATACCGCATACCTTTTTGCCCTCAATATATAAATCGTTAACCCATTTAATTCCGCATTGAATTCCGCATACCTCTTTTATTGCATCACCTACAGCCTTTGCGGCACAGGCTGTTATAACACCTGCGTTAAAATCAACGTTGTAAGGCTTAACTATACAAGTGATGTATAAGCCGCCTTTTTTTGAAATAAAGCTTTTACCTAATCTACCTCTGCCATTGGTCTGTTGCTTTGCAATTATAACCGTTTTGTTGTCTTTTTGTGCTAATCGCTTTGCATAGCTGTTTGTAGAGTCGGTTTTGTTTAGTAATATTAAATTGTATTTGTTTTTCTCTAAGTTCTTTTCAATTTTCTTTTTACTAAGCATAATAACCCCTTGAGTTAAATTAGTAATATGTTTAGTATACTATACACTTGGCAGTAAACACAACCCCTTAAAAGCTATTTTGTATTAATTCACAGTTATATTTATTTTGCAATTATAGGCAAATAAACATTGTACCATTATGTATTTTATAAAAGTAAACAAAAAAATAATATTTTTTTGCTAACACTTGGAATTTTCATTTTATTATAGTATAATATATTTATTAAAGTGTGGAGGTTTATTATGAAAAAAGAATTTTCAGTATCCTTGGGTAAAATTGTTAAGGAATTTTCGTTAGTTGAGGTTTATTCTCCCTGTGACCCTGATAGCGTATTAATATCCTCAACAGAAATTAATAAACCAGGTATCCAGTTCGGTGGTTATTATGAATTTTATGATAACAGCAGAATTCAGATTATCGGTAAAAACGAAGATAGTTTTTTACATAACCACAGCGAACAAGAGCAGATAGAAATAATTGATAAATTTTTTGCTACAAAGCCTCCTGTGGTTATAATTACCCGCGATTTACCTGTTTCGCAAATTATGATATCCTCGGCAGAAAAATACAGTGTTCCAATTTTCAGCACACTTGTTGGCACATCTGAGTTTATGTCTTCATTAATCTCATATCTAAATGTTCAGTTAGCGCCACGCGTTGTAAGACACGGTGTTTTGGTTGAGGTTTATGGTGAGGGTGTACTTATACTCGGTGATAGCGGAATAGGTAAAAGTGAAACGGCAATAGAGCTTGTAAAACGTGGTCATAGACTTATTGCTGACGATGCGGTTGAAATTAAAAGGGTTTCTTCAAAATCTTTAGTAGGCTCAGCGCCCGAGAATATTCGTCATTTTATTGAGCTTCGTGGCATAGGTATTGTTAACGTTCGTCGTATTTTTGGTATGGGTTCAATTAAACTTACCGAAAAAATTGATATGGTTATTAATCTTGAAACCTGGGATGCTAACAAAACTTATGACAGAATGGGATTAGAATCCGAAACTGTAAATATACTTGGATTAGATGTTGTTTCGGTTACAATACCTGTAAAGCCCGGTAGAAACCTTGCTGTTGTTATTGAGGTTGCAGCTATGAATAACAGACAGAAAAAAATGGGCTATAATGCTGCTGCCGAGTTACTTGAAAAGCTTGGTATGGAAAACTAATCAGGGAGAAATTTATGTATAGAGTTGGTATCGATTTAGGCGGCACTAACATTGCGGTTGGTGTTGTTGACGATAAATTTAATATCATTGGCAGGGGTGAAAGAAAAACTTGTGCGCCGAGAGCAGCTGAGCTGATTTGCGACGATATAGCTGCCGCAGCACTTGATGCAATTAAGGCTGCTAACCTTACTATAGATGACATTGAATCTATAGGTATTGGCGCTCCGGGGTCGATTAATCCTGTAATCGGTGTTATCGGTTTTTCAAATAACCTTGGCTTTAATAATGTTCATATTGTAAAACTTTTAGAGGAGCGTTTAAATAAAAAGATTTATATTGATAACGACGCTAATGCGGCGGCTTTGGGTGAAATGATTGCTGGTGCCGGAAAAGGTACCAAAAACGTTGTTGCCATAACCTTAGGTACCGGTGTTGGCGGCGGAACAATAATCAACGGTAAAATGCTTTTAGGCAGTAATTTTGCAGGCGGAGAACTCGGGCATACAGTTATTGTTCACGATGGCGTTCCTTGTACTTGTGGCAGAAAAGGCTGTTTTGAGGCGTATGCTTCTGCTACAGGTCTTATTCGTCAAACAAAAGAAGCAATGCTAAAAAATAAAGATAGCGAAATGTGGAAGATTGTTGAAGGCGATATTGAAAAGGTAAACGGTCGCACTGCTTTTGATGCAATGCGTAATGGGGATAAGTCGGGTGCCGATGTTGTGGATACCTATTGCGATTATCTCGCTTGCGGTATTACCAATATCATCAATATATTTCAGCCTGACGTTTTGTGCATCGGCGGCGGTATTTCTAAAGAGGGGGATAATCTTTTAAACCGTATTAACAAGGTAATCGAAAAAGAGAGATTCTCCAAAAATATTGATAAGCAAACCGTAATAAAAATCGCCATGTTAGGCAATGATGCAGGCATAATTGGTGCTGCAATGCTTGATAAAATTTATTAATTTGAGGTAATGTAATGAACGAGGCATTTGTTGAGTTTTTAAGTAACAACAAAATTGAATATCAAACAAATGTTAGTATGTCTGAGCATACAACCTTTCGCATTGGAGGAGAAGCAGATTTTATGTGTTTCCCCAATACTGTTGCTGATGTTAAGGCAATAGTTACTTGGTGCGTAAAAAATAACTTTCCTTATTTTGTTCTTGGCAACGGTTCTAATTTGCTTGTTTCAGATAGCGGTATTGAAGGGGCGGTTATAAAGCTTAGTAAGTTTAACGCTATTAAACTTACCTCTGCTGTGGAAATTGAGTGTGATGCAGGAATTAAACTCTCTAAGCTTTGTAGCTTTGCACTTGAAAACTCGCTTTCGGGTATGGAATTTGCTTGGGGTATACCGGGTTCTGTTGGCGGAGCAATTTATATGAACGCCGGTGCATACGGTTCTGAAATATGCAATGTTATTACAGAGTGTACTTATATTGATGAACAAGGTCAACTTGTTACAGCAGATGCTTCTGCTTTAGAACTACAATATCGCAGTAGTGTTTTCAGTGGTAAAAATTGCGTAATATTAAGCGCTAAATTCAAGCTTGTACCAAGCCATTCTGATATCATTAAAGAACAAATGGATAGTTTAATTGAACGTAGAAAATCCAAACAACCTTTGGAATACGCAAGCGCGGGCAGTACCTTTAAACGACCGGTTGGTTTTTTTGCTGCGGCATTAATTGAGGAATGCGGCCTAAAGGGAACTTCGGTTGGTGATGCTGAGGTTAGTACAAAGCATTCTGGCTTTATCATAAATAAAGGTAATGCCACCTGTGTTGACGTTGTTTCTTTAATAAAAAAAGTAAAGCAAGAGGTTTATTTACAAAAAAGCGTTACTTTAGAGCCGGAGGTAAAAATAATTGGAAGACAGTACTAAGCTTGATTTCATTGTAATTACAGGTATGTCCGGTGCAGGTAAATCTCAAGCCTCAAATGCTTTTGAAGATATGGGTTATTTTTGTATAGATAATATTCCGCCGGTGCTTATACCTTCTATAATTGACCTTGGTATGCGTTCGGGCGGTAAGCTATCCAAAATTGCCGTTACCACAGATTTGCGCGGCGGCGAGATGTTTAGTGAAATCAACAATACGCTTAGCCTTATTAAAGACAGAGGCATTACCCCATATGTATTGTTTTTGGACGCATCTAACGAAGAACTAATCCGTAGATTTAAAGAGAACAGAAGAGTACATCCGCTTTCTGCAAAACATAATCTTTCTGTAATTGAAGCAATAGAAAAAGAAAGAGAATTACTAAACGAAATTTCGCTTCAATCCGATTATACTATTGATACTACTTATATTTCGTGCCGACAACTTAAACAGCAAATAAACAATATCTTTGTTAGTGATGCTAATTCTCAAACAAGAATTCAATGTATGTCTTTTGGATTTAAGTATGGTTCACCAAGGGACGCCGATTTGGTGTTTGACGTTAGATGTCTGCCAAATCCTTATTATATAGACGAGCTACGCGAGCAAACCGGCAAGAATAAAGCTGTTGCTGATTATGTGTTTGGATTTACTCAGGCAAGAGAATTACTTAAAAAGATAGAAGATTTTTTTGATTTTACTATTCCTCTTTATAAAGAAGAAGGTAAAAGTCAATTAGTAATTGCCCTTGGTTGTACGGGTGGTAAACACCGTTCTGTGTTATTTGCCGAGTGTTTATATAAGCATTTGCACCAAAAGGGCTATATAGTTAGCATAAACCACAGAGATATTGAAAAGTAAGGGATTGTGTTATGTCTTTTTCTTCTGATGTAAAAAGCGAACTATGTAAAATTAAACCAAGTAATTGTTGCACTTTTGCACAGTTATATGGAATGCTTTTGTTTTGCAAAAATTTTGATAATAACGATACTTTTTTTTATACCGATAAAAATGAAATTAATAATAGGGCTGCGGCTTTAATAAAAAATATTTATGGATTCACACCTAAGCCGTCTCAAAAATCAGGAAAATACGCACTATCTGCTGATATTATTAAGGTTGCCACCTTGTATACTGATATAGTTACGGTTGAGTATATTACCGATGCTTTCCAGTGCGAAGATTGTTTAGCCGCTTTTGTTAGGGGCGCTTTTTTGGTGGCGGGCACGGTGACAGACCCACAAAAAAACTTTCATGCTGAAATTAAAACTATACGTGAAGAGGTTGCCATTTCATTACAATCGGTACTATCCACAAGCGGTCTGAATGCACATCTATCCAAAAGAGGCGAACAGTTTGTTGTGTATTTTAAAGGCAGTGAGGGTGTTTCGGATTTTTTAACCTTAATCGGTGTTTATAAAAAATCTCTTGAGGTTATCGATGCTGCTCTTGTAAGGGAATTGCGTAATAAGGTAAATAGAGCTAAAAACTGCGAAACTGCTAACATTGGTAAAACGGTTGATGCTGCAATAAAACAACGCGAAGCCATCAAGGTTTTACAAAAATGCGGCAAACTATCATCTCTCTCAGAGGAGCTTAAGCTTGCTGCAACCTTAAGAATAGATAACCCAGAAATGTCGTTATCCGAGCTTTCGAAAGTTTGCGGTATTTCTAAATCGGGACTCAATCATAGGTTTAATAAATTAATTGCATTAGCTAAGGAGTATAAAAGGTGATTGATTCTAATTTTGCTCATCTCCACGTTCATACTGAATATAGTTTGTTAGATGGTGCTTGTAGAATTAACGAGCTTATTGATGCTGCCGCAAAACTTGGCCAAAGGGCTATTGCAATTACCGACCACGGCGTTATGTACGGTGCGGTAGAATTTTATGAAAAGGCTAAAAGCCGCGGTATTAAGGCAATTATAGGTTGTGAGGTTTATGTTGCGCCTCGCACAAGGTTTGATAAAGACAAGGTGCTTGATTCTAAACATTCGCACTTTGTTTTGTTATGTAAAAATGAAATAGGCTATGAAAACTTAATATATATGGTTTCAAAATCTTTTACTGAGGGTTTTTACTCTAAACCGCGTATAGATAGAGATTTATTGCAGGAGCATCACGAAGGACTTATTGCACTTTCTGCTTGCCTTGCGGGTGAGATTCCAACTAAAATTCTTAGCAATAACTATACTGCTGCTAAAGAATCGGCTATATATTATAACAACTTATTTGGTCACGATAATTTTTATTTAGAAATGCAAAACCACGGATATAGTGAAGAATTTGCTGTAAATAAAGCCTTGATTAATATAGCTAACGAAACCGATATTCCGCTTGTTGCTACCAACGACGTGCATTACACGTACAAAGATGACAGCGAAATGCAGAATGTATTAATTTGCATAGGTACAGGCAAAACTGTAAACGAAGAAAATCCGCTTTCTTTTAAAACAAACGAGTTTTATTTAAAGTCTTATCAACAAATGGAGCTGCTGTTTTCGGAAAATAAAGAGGCGTTAAGCAATACTTTAAAAATAGCAGATATGTGTAATTTCGAATTTGCTTTTGGTCAAATTAAATTACCGTATTTTGATTTAGGCGATAACGACCACCAACAAGTTCTTAGAGATATGTGTTTCAGTGGTCTTACTAATATATTTGGCAATAAGGTTGAAAAAGTTTATGTTGACAGATTAAATAATGAAATAGACGTTATAGCTAATATGGGCTATATTGATTATTTTCTAATTGTTTCAGACTTTGTTAATTATGCAAAAATAAAAGGCATACCTGTTGGTCCTGGTAGAGGTTCAGGCGCAGGAAGCCTTGCTGCATATTGTATGGGAATTACCGGTATTGACCCCATAAAGTACGGCTTGTTGTTTGAAAGATTTTTGAATCCTGAACGTGTTTCTATGCCTGACTTTGATATTGACTTTTGTTATGAACGCAGACAAGAAGTTATAGATTATGTTATTTCAAAATACGGTGAGGAACACGTATCCCAAATTATAACCTTTGGTACTTTAAAGGCTCGCGCAGCTGTCAGAGATGTTGGCAGAGCAATGGGCGTACAATATTCTTTATGCGATTCTATTGCTAAGTTAATTCCTTCGGAAATCGGTATTACTATTGATTCTGCTCTTAATGAATCTAAGGAACTCTTAGAAAAATACAATACCGATAGCACTATCAAAAAAATAATTGATATGGCTAAAAAAGTAGAGGGAATGCCACGTCACGCCTCTACCCACGCGGCAGGTGTTGTTATTACAGACAAGCCTGTGCTAAAATACACACCACTTGCCACAAGTGATAATACTATAGTTTCACAGTATACAATGAACAACCTTGATAAACTCGGTCTTCTCAAGATGGATTTTTTAGGGCTTAGGAATCTTACCATTATTGATGCTACCGAAAAAAGCATCAGGGATACTGTTGACTCGAATTTCTATTCAAAAAACATTCCGCTTGATGATTGCGACACACTAAAGTTAATGGCTGATGGCGAAACTATTGGCGTATTTCAATATGAATCAGCAGGTATGCGTTCAGTTTTGCGCTCTATGAAGCCTGAAAATATGGAGGATTTAATTGCGATTATTTCGCTTTACAGACCTGGTCCACGCCAATATATACCCAGATATGTTTATTTTAGACACAATCAAAAGAAAATTAAATATGATATACCGCAGCTAAAAAAAGTGCTTGACGTAACATACGGTTGCATTGTGTATCAAGAACAGGTTATGCAAATTTTCACAACAGTTGCAGGGTATTCACTTGGCAGAGCAGATATTGTTAGAAGGGCTATGTCAAAGAAAAAACACGATGTTCTTCTTCGCGAACGCGAGTGTTTTGTTTATGGTGAAAAAGACGAAAACGGAAAATATATTATAGACGGTGCTGTAAACAGAGGAGTAAGTGTTGCAGCTGCTAATAAGTTGTTTGATGAGATTACGGCTTTTTCTTCGTATGCATTTAATAAATCTCATGCTGCAGCCTATGCCAACGTTGCTTATAAAACCGCATATTTAAAATGCCATTATCCTAAACAATACATGGCAGCTTTGCTTACAAGTGTTATGGATTCAGCGGATAAAATGTACGAGTATTTAAAAGAGTGTGAAAGGTTAAATATAAGTATTTTACCGCCAAATGTAAATTATAGTGATTTTGGATTTACATCATGTGAAGGTGGCGTTCGTTTTGGGCTACTTGCAATTAAGAATCTCGGCAGAAAATTAATTGGTGCCATAATAGACACCCGTAATAATTGCGGTAACTTCAAAAGTCTTGAAGACTTTTTGCAGAAAATTAATTCTAATTATCTAAATAACAGAGCGGTTGAAAGTTTAATTAAATCCGGCGCTTTCGATGAATTTGGCTACAATAGACGTTCATTAATGCTTGGTATAGAAAAGATTTGCGAGCTTATTGATTTCAACCGCAGGTCTAATGTCGGCGGGCAGGTATCACTTTTTAATTCCGACTCAATTAATTATTGCTTGAATATAGCTGAAAGCCACGAATTTCCTATTAATGATTTGCTGACGTTTGAAAAAGAAACTACTGATTTTTATATTAGTGGTCATCCTATGAAACTATACTCTAAATATATTGATGCTGTTGGCTCAACATTGATTTCGGATATTATTGAAGGCTGTGAAACTAAGGATTATAAAGACGGTCAGAGCGTTAAAATTTTGGCTTTAATTTCTGCAATTAAAATTCGTAAAACTAAAAACAAAAAGACTTATTTAACATTAACATTTGAGGATTTAAGCGGATGCATCTGTGCTATAGCTTTTGATTCGGTATTAACTTTTTCAAATATAAAGCCCCAAATTAATGGTATATATATAGTAAACGGCAAGCTTGAATTAAAGGAAGATTCGTTGCCTCAAATTGTTTGTTCAAATATTAAAAGCTTTCGCGAAGAGGATTTTGCAAAAATAGACAATATTGATAGCGATGATTATTACAATATAAGTTCGGTTATAGTAAATATTAATGATGATGAAGTAGAAAAGCTTAAGATTTTAACAAAACTATATAGCGGAAGCGTGTGCGTTTTTGCACAAAGTAATAATGAAAGAAAAATCATCGGATATATTTCTAACCGAAAAAATGTAATTGACACGATTTGTGAAATTTTTGGAAAGTCTTTTGTTAAAATCCAAAATTAATTTGAGTAAAGCTATTGACTTTTTTTTGATTTTTTTATATGATATTTTTAGTTATTATTTAAAGGTGATTTTATGGCAGAAAAAGTAAAAACTATAGGTGTTTTAACTAGCGGTGGCGATGCGCCTGGTATGAACGCGGCTATACGCGCGGTTGCACGAACAGCTTTGCATCGTGGAATTAAAGTGTTAGGTATCAACAGGGGATACAACGGCCTTATAGAAGGCGATGTTTTCCCTATGGAAGAAAGATATGTGTCTAACATTATCCATAGCGGCGGTACTTGTTTGTATACTGCTCGTAGCCCCAAGTTTAAAACACAAGAGGGCATGGATGCGGCATATAATAATTGCAAAAAATTTGGTATTGATGGCATTGTTGTTATAGGCGGTGACGGTTCTTACCGCGGTGCGCGTGATTTATCCCTAACAGGCATACCTTGTGTTGGTATTCCAGGCACTATCGATAACGATATTTCATCTACAGACGAAACGATTGGCTTTGACACTGCAATGAATACTGCAATGTCAATGATTGATAAGCTTCGTGATACCTCGCAGTCGCACGATAGATGCTCGGTTGTTGAGGTTATGGGCAGGCGTTGTGGTGATATTGCGCTTAATACTGCTATTGCTACCGGTGCTACAGCTGTGCTTGTTCCTGAAATTCAATTTGATTTTAAACGTGACGTAACCGATAGAATTATCGACGGTAAAAAACGCGGTAAAAATAATTTTATTGTTGTAGTAGCCGAGGGTGTTAGTCGCGATGGCGATATTGGTAATATTTTTGATATTGCCAAAAAAATCGAAGACGCTACAGGTGTTGTAAGCAGAGCTTCAATTTTAGGCCACGTTCAGCGCGGTGGTAGCCCCACTTTAAGAGATAGAGAGCTGGCTAGCAAAATGGGCAGCTATGCTATTGACCTTTTAGAAAAGGGCATTGGCAATAGAGTTGTTTGTTTAAAAGACAGTAAGCTTGTTGATTTTGATATCTATGAAGCTTTAGAAATGAAAAAACCGTTTGATGAGAAGGCATATCACACTGCCTACGAAATTTCAATTTAAATTATTAACAGCAGCTTGAGTTACCAAATAAATGGGTTAGGTTGCTGTTTTTTATTAGGAGTAATTAATATGAGTGTTGCTATAGTAACGGGAGCATCTTCGGGTATTGGTAAGGAGTTTGTTGTTCGGCTTTCAAAACAAACAGATATAACGGAATTTTGGCTTATTGCAAGAAGGGAAGAGCTATTATTAAAATTATCAGAAAGCCTTTCGCAAAAGTGTAAGATTATATCTTTAGACCTATCCTCTGAAGAAGGGCTTCGCAATTTTTCTGAGATTTTAGCAAAGGAAAAACCCAACGTCAAGTATCTCGTCAACGCTGCGGGATATGGTAAATATGGGGATTATACTGTTGTTGATACAAAAACCGCGTTTAATATGATTGACCTTAATGTTAAAGCACTTGTCTATATAACCCAAGAAACTATACCTTACATAGTAGACGGGGGCAAAATCATACAACTCGGCTCTGCTTCAACCTATAATCCATTGCCTAATCTCAATGTTTATGCTGCAACAAAATCATTTGTTAAGCATTATTCTCGCGCTTTGCATTATGAACTACGTAGTAGAAATATTTCTGTTACAACAGTTTGTCCCGGATGGGTAAAAACCGAGTTTTTTGACTGTGCAAAGATAGATGCTTATAGTAATAATAGCTTCGCCAAACCAATGGTCAAATCCGAAGATGTTGTACGAAAGGCTATTAAAGATGCAAAAAGAGGAAAAGATATTTCGATGTATTCAGTTTTCAATAATACCCATCATTTATTTGCAAAACTTTTGCCTCACAAGTTTATAATTAAATTATGGCTCAAAATGCAAGGTAAATAAAAACAATTAATTTATCGAAAATATAGATAATTTAAAAGCCTATTGAACTGTTCAATAGGCTTTCCTCTTGGTTAAATATTTAAAATTTCAAGTTCTTGAATATTGTTTTCAGAATATACTGTAAGAACGTATTCGTCTGTTACCTTAGTAGCAAAACCTTTGGTTTTTAGTGTATCTAATGCAGTAAGACAGGTTGCGATTCCACATCCAAAGCTTTTAAAATACGCTTCTTTCTTTGTCCAGATTTCTAAAAGAGCAACGTTTTTGTCGACTGAACGGTTAATATATTGCATTTCATTATCTGTGCAAAAGCGCTTTGCCGCGTTTAGATTTCTATCTTTTATTATTTCAATGTCAATACCACAAGGCGAATCATCAACACAGCAGACTATGTAATTGCCAGAATGACTTATGTTAAAATAAGCTTCGCCTTTTGGCAATAAGGGCTTGCCGTGTTTCCCATAGCAAAAAGAAACTTTTGTGTGCGGTATATTTAAATGTTTCGAAACCGCAAGACGTGCTAAATGGTCGGAGGCTATTCGCACAAGTTTAATTGATTCGTCTTTAATATTATCAATGCGCTGTTTTTTAGAGTTATCAATGGTGTTGTACCAGTCGCACAGATCTTCTCTGTTTATATTGCTAACGTTAATAAAATAAATTTTCATATTAACCCCACAGAATTCTTTTTAATTATTATAGCACAAACTAATAAAATGTGCTATAATAAATTAAAATCTACTCGAAAAGTATTCTGTTTCGGTTATAAAAGATTCTTTCGAGTTGTGGCAAAGTGGACATTCATAGTCACTTGGCGTGTTACGAAGGTGTGTTCGCGGAGGAATATCACAATCGGGTTCGCCCTTTGCTTCGTCATAAATATAAAAGCAATGTCTACAGTAATATTTCATATTTTCACCTCTTAGGGTGATTATTGTCAAAAGGCTAATTATTTATACAAAGGAATGATTTATAATGCCAAAGGTTAACATTAAAAAACTAAATCCAAACGCAGTTATCCCAACCTACGGCTCGCAATTTTCTGCAGGTGCCGATTTGTACGCGTGTATTGAAGAGGACGTTTGTATCGAACCGCATACTACGGTACTTATAAAAACGGGGCTTTCGATTGAAATTCCCGAGGGCTATGCAGGTCTTATCTATGCAAGAAGCGGCCTTGCAAGTAAAAAGGGCTTAGCACCAGCTAATAAGGTTGGGGTTGTTGATGCTGATTATAGGGGAGAGGTAATGGTTGCTTTACACAATCATTCTAATGTTGCTGCTACTGTAGAAAACGGTGAAAGAGTTGCTCAGCTTGTTATAACACCATTTTTAAAGGCACAGTTTAATTTAGTTGAAGAGCTTAGTGATACTGCTCGTGGCGAAGGCGGTTTCGGCTCTACAGGTAGTAAATAAGGGGTATTATATTATAGCTTTAACAGATGGGCTTTGCCCATCTGTTAAAGCTATTAAATTTATGTTTATATTCCTAATGTTTTAATTTCAGTAGACCCAATATATTGTGTTTGTGCAATAAGCATAACTATAGATATATTGTTTTGTTGATATCATATAAATTTATTTTTTATGTAAAAAAATGTAGATATTTTGTTGACAATATGTTTTATTAATGATAATATATATATGTATTTGCAATAGCTATTTGTTATCCAATTTAGGCTTATATATTGCAAGTACTTGTGCGGCATAAAATCTTGGCAGTTCTGGTTGCTGTTATAAGTATTTGTTTTGTCTATTTTGGTAGCAGGCACTAATTAAGTGTGTCTGTTATTTTCTTTTTTTAGGAGTTCCAAACATGCAAGCGTTAGAGGATAAAATTTTAGCAGAAGGCACGGTTTTGCCGGGTAATATTCTAAAAGTTGGTAGTTTTTTAAACCACCAAATTGACCCTGAGATTACTATGCAGATGGGCAACGAGATTGCAGGTTTATTTAAAAATGATAATGTTACTAAAATTTTAACCATTGAAACGTCTGGTATACCCGTTGCATTTGCGGCGGCTACTTGTATGAACGTTCCGCTTGTCTTTGCTAAGAAGAATAAAACGGGCAACATTTCGGGAGATACATATTCTGCGGTCGTTCATTCCTATACCCACGGAACCGATTATACTGTAATAGTAAGTAACGAATATTTGAACGCTAATGATAAAATACTTATTGTAGACGATTTTCTTGCTAACGGAAAAGCTCTAATAGGACTTTTGGATATAATTTCACAAGCAGGAGCTACAGCTGTTGGAGCAGCGGTTGCTATTGAAAAGAAATTCCAAAAAGGTGGAGACAAGCTCCGTGAATCCGGTTTAAGAGTAGAAGCACTTGCTTCCATAGAATCTATGACCGATAACTCGCTTGCATTTACTAAGTAAGCACTAAGCAGTATGTAATTTTTATTTACATAAAAAATTTAAAAAACGAGGAGTTCTTGGAAATGAAAAAGATTATCGCACTTCTTTTGACAGCAGCTATGCTTTTAGCTTTTGTTGGCTGCGGTCAGAAAGACACAAATTCAGATGTAGTAGACACAAACAAAGCTAACATTAAGGTTGGTCTTATTTGTTTGCATGGTGACTCGTCAACCTATGATAAGAACTTTATCGATGCTTTCAAATTAGCATGCGAAAATAAAGGTCTTTCTGCTGACGATTACACAATCGTAACAGATATCGATGAGGGAACCGAATGTTATGACCAGGCTGCTGATATGGCAGAATCCTGCGACTTGATTTTTGCTGATTCATTTGGTCACGAGCCTTATATGATTCAAGCTGCTAAAGAGTTCCCAGAGGTTGAATTCTGTCATGCTACAGGAACTAAAGCTCACACAGAAAAACTTGATAACTATCACAACGCATTCGCTTCAATTTATGAAGGTAGATTCCTCGCCGGTGTAGCAGCAGGTATGAAGCTTGTTGAACTTTATGGTGATGAAAATGGTAAGGTTTCTGACGAGAACGCAAAAATCGGTTACGTTGGCGCTTGGCCTTATGCAGAGGTTATTTCCGGTTATACCTCTTTCTATCTTGGCGTTAAGTACATTGTAGAAAACGCTACAATGGAAGTTCGTTATACTAACTCTTGGTATGATGAAACTGCCGAAAAGACAACTGCACTTGCTCTTATCGACAATGGTTGCAAATTAATTTCTCAACATGCTGACTCTTGGGGTGCTCCTACAGCTTGTGAAGAAAGAAAGATTCCTAACGTTTCTTACAATGGTTCAACCTTTGAAAAATGTCCTAACACATTCATCATCGCTTCAAGAATTAACTGGGCTCCATACTTTGAGTACATTATTGACTGCGTAATGAACGACAAAGCTATCGATACCGACTGGACAGGTACACTTGCAACAGGTTCTGTAGAGATTACTGCTCTTGGTACTGCTGCTGCTGAAGGCACACAGGATAAACTTGACGAAGTTAAGAAGGGTCTACAAGACGGCACTATTAAAGTATTTGATTGCTCAACATTCACAGTTGAGGGCAAACCTTTAAAATCATTTGTTGCTGACGTTGACGATGCTGGCGATTTCGTTCCCGAAACCGAGGTTGTTGAAACAGCTAACGGCATTACCTTCGTAAATGAAAGTGCAAAACGTTCTGCTCCTTACTTTAACGTTATCATTGATGGTATTACCGCAATTACCGAATAATTGTTATTAAGATTATTCTTATTTGATTAGTGAGAAAGGCGAAGCGCAACAACTTCGCCTTTCTTGAATAATTAGCAATATTAATCCTTTAATAAGGAGTTTCTTATGGATAAAACTGTTATTTTACAATTAAAAAATATTACTAAAAGATTTGGAGCTAAGATTATTGCAAATAATAACGTTAGCTTAGACGTATATAAAGGCGAAATCCTTTCTATACTTGGCGAAAACGGTTGTGGTAAAACAACACTTATGAATATGGTTGCGGGAATTTATTATCCCGATTCAGGTAAAATTCTAATAGGTGGAGAAGAGGTAATTATCCGTTCTCCGAGAGATGCTTTTGAACATAAAATTGGTATGATTCATCAACATTTTAAGTTGATTGATATTTTCAGTGCCGCGCAAAACGTTGCTTTAGGCATTGAGGGCGAAAAATATAATCTTAAAGAAGTAAATAACCGTATTAAGCAAATGGCTGATAAATACGGATTTAGTATAAATCTTGATAAGAAAATCTATGAAATGTCGGTTTCTGAAAAGCAAACTGTAGAAATCCTAAAGGTTCTATACAGAGGTGCTGACATTCTTATTTTAGACGAACCCACAGCAGTTTTAACTCCACAAGAAATTAGAAGCTTATTTAAAGTGTTAAAAGCAATGAAAGATGATGGTAAATCAATTATTATCATTACCCATAAGTTAAACGAGGTTATGGAGATATCCGATAGGGTTACCGTTTTGCGTAAGGGCGACCATATTGCTACGGTAAACACTGCAGAAACAAACGAAAAAGAGCTTACCGAAATGATGGTCGGTGAAAAAATCGACCTTAACATCAACCGCACAGAACCAATTGATAGTAAAGTAAGACTTTCGGTTGAAAATTTAACTGTTAAAAATCACGATGGTCATAATGTAGTAGACAACGTTTCATTCCAAACGTATGGTGGTGAAATTCTTGGTATTGCCGGTGTTGCAGGTAGTGGTCAAAAAGAGCTGCTTGAAGCGATAGCAGGGCTTAATAAGTACGAGTCAGGTACCTTAACCTATTATCATCCCAAAGCAAATAAGCCCGTTTCGTTCTTCCATAAAACCTATAAACGCGTTATGGAACTTGCTTACCAAAATGCTTTTGTTGATGAAAACGGAAACGAAATTGACTTTTCTAAACTATCAAAAAAAGAAATAACAGACCTTGTTACAAGCGAGAAAATCATATTTAAAGAGGATGAGGTTATCGACCTAAAAGATAAATCGCCAAGAGAAATTCGCGAGCTTGGTATTCGTCTTTCGTTTGTTCCGGAAGATAGACTTGGTATGGGCCTTGTTGGTAATATGGATATTGTTGATAATATGATGCTTCGTAGCTATCGCAAAGGCAAATCGGTTTTTGTTGATAGAAAATGTCCTTCCAATTTGGCTGATAGAATTATTAACGAGCTAAAGGTAAACACCCCCGATTCACACACAGCAGTTAGAAAACTTTCGGGAGGTAACGTTCAAAAGGTTCTTGTAGGCCGCGAAATTGCTGCTGCACCTGCAATTTTAATGACTGCATATCCAGTTCGTGGACTTGATATTAACTCGTCATATACTATCTATAATCTTCTTAACGAGCAAAAACAGAAGGGTGTTTCTGTTATCTTTGTTGGTGAGGATTTAGACGTTTTAATGGCACTAAGTGATAGGATATTGGTTTTAAGCGGTGGTAAGGTTACGGGCATTGTAGATGCAAGAACTACCACAAAAGACGAAATAGGTCTATTAATGGTAAAATCCGATAAGAATGAGGTGGTAGAATGAAAAAGAACAAAGCAAGTTTAAAAGAACCGTTTGTACGTGTTGTCAAACGTGATAATATTAAGCTTCGAAACATCATTCTTATTTATGCTATTGCCATTGTGGTAGGACTTCTTTTAAGTGGTTTTATCTCGATGATGTTCTCTCAAAAAGGCTTAGGCGATTTCTTCCGTTCCTTGTTTGATGGTGCGATTGGTAGCGAACGTAAGCTATGGCTTTTGCTTCAAGATACCTCATTGCTTCTCGGTGTATCAATGGCATTACTTCCTGCATTTAAAATGAAGTTTTGGAATCTTGGTGGTAACGGACAGGTTCTAATTGGATGTCTTGCCGCAATTGCGTGTATGTTCTACCTTGGCGGCAAGGTTGCCGACTCTCTAATAATTCTGATTATGCTCGTTGCAAGTGTAGCTACTGGTGCTATTTGGGCGGTTATTCCTGCCATATTCAAAGCAAGGTTTAATACAAACGAATCATTATTTACACTTATGATGAACTATATAGCGCAAGGTCTTGTTTCGGTTTGCATTACGGTTTGGGTTAAATCAGGCTCGGGCGTTTTGGTGCCAATTCAGTATGGTAACATTCCCGATATTGGCAATAAATACCTTTTACCAATTATCTTGTTTACCTTAATTACTGTTTTTATGTATATTTATCTTCGTTTATCAAAACACGGATACGAAATATCCGTTGTTGGTGAAAGTATAAATACCGCAAAATACGTTGGTATTAGGGTTGATAGGGTTATTGTTCGTACAATGCTTGTATCTGGTGCTATTGCAGGTCTTGTTGGATTTATACTTGCAGGTTCAATTAATCATACCGTAAGTATTACCTCTGCTAACAATATGGGCTTTACCGGTATTATGGCAACCTGGCTTGCTTCTTTTAATCCGTTAATGATAATTGCAACAAGCTTTTTTATCACCTTTATTTCAAAAGGTATGGTAGAGGTTAGAAAAACGTTTATGTTTACTAACGACTCAATATCGAATATTGTTGTTGGTATTCTATATTTTGCTGTTATTATTTGTTCTTTCTTTATTAACTATAAGCTTGTATTTAGAAAAAAAGAAAAGGAGGAAGTTAAGAAATGATTGTTACCTTCTTAATGAGTGCTATTGCAATTGGCACAGTTCTTCTTTTCGGATGTATCGGCGAAACAATTACAGAGAAAGCAGGTCACCTAAACCTTGGTATCCCCGGCATTATGTGTACGGGTACTTTGGGCGGATGTCTTTTTGTTAGCTTGTACTTAAACGGCTTGGCTAATGCAGAAGAAGCGTCTTGGATTGTACTTGTTTTAGTATCTCTTTTAGGTGCGTTTTTATTTGCTATGTTAACTGGTACGATTTATGCAGTAATGACCATTACGTTTCATTGTAATCAAAACATTACGGGCTTGGCTATTACTATATTCGGTAATGGTTTAACACAGTTTTTAATGCATTCTTATGTTGATAAAACAGGTTTTTCAACAGCAGGTAAAATTATAGCTAAGTGTTTACCTTTTGCAGAAAATTCGAATGGTGTTATTAAGGTTATTTTCGGGCATGGTGTTTACGTATATTTAGCGATAGCCATTGCGCTAATAACTACCTTTATTTTTAACCGTACTAAAATTGGTCTAAATCTTCGTGCTATTGGTGAAAACACACCTACTGCAGATGCAATGGGCGTTAACATTACGTTATATAAATATGTTGCAATTTTGCTTGGTAGCGGTATTGCAGGTTTTGGCGGCGTTTTCTACGTTATGGACTACGTTAAGGGTAGCTGGGAAAACTCGTCTACGATAGAAGCGTTTGGTTGGCTTGCTATTGCGCTTGTTATTTTCACTTTGTGGAAGCCCAACGTTTCAATTGTTGGTTCATATCTTTTTGGTGGATTATATATTGCGGCATTTGTCTTTAACAACATCGCATCTTCAGAACGCGAAATTTTAAAAATGCTGCCATATGTAATAACAATTATCGTTTTAATTATAACAAGTATGATGAACAAAAAAGAGCATCAGCCCCCTCAGCATCTTGGACTTTCTTACTTCAGAGAAGAACGATAATATATCTATAATTTTAAGGAATGAACGGTATGAAAACTGATGTATTGATTATTGGTGCAGGTCCTGCGGGTATCTTTACAGCATTAGAAATGCTTAGAAAAGGTACTGATAAAAAGATAATTATTGTTGAAAAGGGTGCAGCTATTGAAAAGCGTAGTTGTCCTAAACATAAAACTAAACAGTGCGTAAACTGTAAGCCGTATTGTCATATTACTACCGGATTTTCGGGAGCTGGAGCATTTTCCGACGGCAAATTATCCCTTAGTTCTGACGTTGGTGGTGATTTACCCAAAATCGTCGGCGAACCCTTGGTAGAAGAAATGATTAAATATACAGATAGTATCTACCTTGAATTTGGTGCCGACGAACACGTTGAAGGTATAGGTAATTCGGATGAGGTAAAGAAAATACGCATGAGGGCAATACAAGCAGGTTTAAAACTTGTTGACTGTCCAATTCGTCACTTAGGTACAGAAAAGGCTCAGGACATCTATTACGCTATCGAACAGTATTTGATTAATAACGGTGTAGAACTTATTTTCGGTTACGAGTGCACAAACCTGATTTTAGAAAATAGCGTTTGCCAAGGCGGTTATTTTACTAATGGAAAGGATAAGTTTGAGATTTATGCCGAGCACACCATTGTTGCTACAGGACGACGCGGTGCTGAATGGTTAGAGCATTTGTGCGCCGAACACGACATCGCCCACGAACCCGGTACTGTTGATATTGGTGTTAGGGTAGAGGTTAGAAACGAGATAATGGAAAAGGTAAACGAGGTGCTTTACGAATCTAAGCTAATTGGTTACCCTCAGCCTTTTAAAAACAAAGTTCGAACCTTCTGTCAAAACCCAGGTGGATTTGTAAGCCAAGAGAATTACGATAACGATTTGGCGGTTGTTAATGGACATTCGTATAAAGAGTTAAAGTCTGATAACACCAACCTTGCAATTTTGGTATCTCATAATTTTAGCGTTCCGTTTAATCAGCCCATTGCTTATGCACAAAAGGTTGGCGAGCTTTCTAATATGTTGGGAGCGGGCCATATTCTTGTTCAACGCTTTGGCGACATTTTAGATGGCAAGCGCACTTGGCCTAAAGAACTTGCACAGTCTAATCTAAAACCAACTTTGCCCGATGCTGTACCCGGAGATATTACAGCTGCAATTCCTTACAGAGCAATGACGAATATTATTAATTTTATTCAAGCTTTAGACCACGTTGTGCCTGGCTTTGCTTCAACAGAAACACTACTTTATTCTCCTGAACTTAAATTCTACAGCAATCGCGTTAAGATGGACGAAAATCTTAACACAAGTATAAAGGGTCTTCATTGCCTTGGTGATTCAAGTGGCTGGACGAGGGGATTGATGATGGCGTCGGTTATGGGCGTTATTATGGGCAGAAAATTAGTATAGTAAAAAAGCTTATCGCAGTTAGTACGACGCGATAAGCTTTTTCTTTAGTTATAAAACAAATTTTCTTTTTCGTTATCTTTATCTATTGCATTGTTATACTGAACTTTTTGGTAGTCTGAAAGTAGTTTCGAGTACTTGGTTTTATCACCGAATTGAAACGTATATCCGTTGCTATCTATGCAGCCTATGGGGCTTATAACCGGAACGTGTTTTGATAATCTTAATAAATATTTATTGTATTCTGTAAGCTCAACATTTGCTGTTTTAAGCAGATATGAGGATAGGTAATTAGCGCTAAGCTTATCAATATATTTTTCTTCAATATCGTAGTTTGCCCAAATTACAAAAGGGGTGATATAACGTTTTTGTAGGTCTTTATGTGAAAGAGAATCTAAACTGCTAACATTCATTATTTCTTCGTAGAATGCTTCTTCAATGGCGGGTTGATGGTCACCGAACATACATATTACGACGGGTTCGTCAACATTTTCGAAGTATGATATCAGTTTCTCGAACGCTTCATCTGATCTTTTAATTAAAGATAAGAATTGTTCTGTTTTCGGGTAACTGCCTAATGTTGATGTAAGCTTAACATCTTGGGTTAAGTTTGAATATTTTTTTGAGTATCCACCGTGATTTTGCATAGTAACATTAAATAAAAAATACGGCTTATCTGCATCTCTTTCCTCGTACAAGGATATTACCTTGTCATAATTGTAGCTATCGCTAACATATTGTCGCAACAGTACGTTTTTACCCGGATAATGTTCATTGCATAAATCGTTGAAATATTCGTTATCGTTTCCGCTATCAAAATAATCAAGTAAAATAGAAGGACGAATTACCGAGGTTATGCTATAAAAATCTCTGAAACCAAAGAAGTTATAAACCTTGGTTCTGTTCCAACCGCTTGCATAGTATGGGTGGAATGCAGTTTTAGAATAACCTTGAGATGTTAAGGTTGACACAAGTGATGAAGCTTGATTTTTAACGTAAAGCATATAAGCGTTGCTACCCGCTGGATAAAAGGTTGTTGTGTTGCCGGTTAAAAACTCATATTCTGTGTTACTTGTACCCGCACCGTGAACCGGTACATATAGATTGCCCTTTACAGTGTTTTCGGTTAAACTGTTGTAAAAAGGCATATATTCCATATTGGTAGTAAAATCGCCGCATACCGAAAGGTCAGCAAAAGACTCGTTCATAATACAGATTATGTTTGGTGTTTTATTTTCCTTATCATCTGCGAGTGTTTGTTCTGTATCACCCTCTGTAACCTCGTATACAAGGTCGCATATTTCATCGGCGTTATAACCGGATGGCTCCATTAAATATAGATATTTAGTATTAAGGAAAAAACTTAAGAGAGAGCCCGAGTTATGATATCCTCTGGTTTGGTTCCAAAAATCTGGCTCTAAGCCACAATTAGCAAAGATATTTGTAAAAAAGTATATAATCGATATTGTTATTGCCGTAAGAGCCGCCGTAGCTCTGCTGATAATTTTAGTTGAAATATGCATTCTTGGCGTCTTTAGTTTATAGCCGATAACCAGAGTGCTAACAAGTAATATAAATGCAATTGCAATTTGGTAGGTTACTGAAAAATCGTAGCTTTTTGCAACCTCTTTGGCTGTAGTTATTCCAAGAAAATCCATTGGTACAAAGGGAGAGCCCCTAAAAGTATAAAGGTAATAATTAGCTAATCCAAATATAAACATAAGTGGATTAATTACCATTGCCGAAACCTTGTAACTGCCACTAAATACATAAACAAGACCGTAAAATAGTAGGTATAGTATGTAGTTATTAA
>JAZNZF010000050.1:0-13476 GCA_045594795.1 Acutalibacteraceae bacterium
CATCAGTCCGTAAGGACTGTATATCATCGCGCGCAGCGTGTATTAAAAATACTTTCGCAATGATGATATGCAATTCCTTGCGAAATTGATGATATACACGGCTTCGCCGTGATAAAATATGTAAGCCTTCGAACACTAAGAGGGAGCGAAGCATTGAGATGTAAATTTTTTACAAGTTATGAAAATAAAAAACAACCCGAAGTTTTGAATTTACTTCGGGTTGTAATAAGTTTAATATGAAAAATCAATCTGCAAAAACTGCTTGCAGCTTTTTGCTTTTTGCGGCATATTCAATAGCGCTAACTGCGGCGGGGTAAAGATATTTATTATCCTTAAGCCTTGGAGTTATCACTTCTTCAAAAAGCTTTACATTATTGTAAAAAGCACCTGCAAATATAACCGAGGTAATAACAGCGGCAACGTAGCGGTCGCCCTCGCTATAGTATTTACCAAGGAATGTGAGGTATTTGCCAAGCTGTTTGTCGGTGCCCTTGCCCTCGGCGAACTCGAGCATTTTTTCTACGCCGTAGTGTTTATAGAATTCAACGTATAAAAAGCTACCCTTATCACTTAGCATATCACGGTATGCATCGCGATACTGTGGGAATATATCCAAAAAGCCTTTAGTAAAAGCCTCGATAGTAGGTGTTTCACCTGCGGCGGCGCGAGTGGGAAGATTAACACGTTTTCTTTCCACAGTTTTCTTTTCACCAAGCTCGGCTCTTATAGTTTCCTCAAAGTCCAAAGCGACTGCCTTAAGGTCGCGGCTGGTGTGGGTAGAGTCGAAAAGGTATTGCGAAAGGGTGATAAACTCTAACTGTTCTCCCTCTTGTGCTTTAGCGCCCTTAAGGTTAATAAGCTGGGTATCATCATCGTAATCAATTTTAATTGCAAAGTCGTCGCGAAGCAAGATGCCACCGTCCGACTCGGCAAATTTTAGTTCTTTTAAAATAGGGTTAAGTAGCTGTAAAAGCTCGCCCATTAGTTCGAAAGCCATAAAAAACATTCCTTTGTTTAAATTCTCAAGCAGATTTGCTATAACACAGTTATTTTACCACATATATAAAACTTTTGCAAGTTTAAATAGACATTGAAAATTATTTGTAATTAGTATATAATTATTATAAGAAAGGGTGGTTTTATGAAAAAACTTTATAAATCCAAAGCAGATAAAAAGGTAAGTGGCGTATGCGGAGGTTTAGCAGAATACCTTAATATTGACCCTACACTTATAAGGTTAGGCGTCGCTTTTGTGACGCTATGTAGCGTAGGACTTGGCATAGTTGCATATATAGTAGCTGCCGTTATCATTCCAGAGCAACCGGAATAATAAGTAGGAGCCTGAAGCAGAAGAAACACCCGTTAAAGAACCGACAGAAGAATAAGTACAAACAGTATAATTAATTTATAAAAGCATACGCAATTCGGACACTTACAAAGAGTGTCCAAATTGCGTTTTTTATTAAGACAAAACCTTTTAATTTTAAAATTGTATTATCCGTATATACGTATTGTTAGCTACAAAAACTTTTTTGCTGACAAAGTTAAATATTTATGTTATACTGTGTTTGTTGAAATGTTTCGAGTTGGTGAAATAATGGATAATACCAAAATCAAAGGCAGTCTTGCGGCGCTTACCGCTAATATAATATTTGGTTTTAGCTTTCTTTTTTCAAAGGTTGCGTTAGAGGTTGCACATCCGCTGATAATCCTTGCGGTGCGTTTTACTGTAGCCTTTGCGGTGCTTAATCTTTTGTGGCTTTTTCGGGTGGTAAAATTAGACCTTCGCGGCAAGCCCAAAAAACGCATTATGCTAATGGCTTTAGCACAGCCGCTACTCTATTTTATTTTCGAACTATACGGAATCGGTAGCACCTCAAGTGCGATATCGGGTGTTATAATTTCCTTAGTACCCGTAGCTGTAATAATACTTTCAAGTATATTTTTAAAAGAAAAGCCCACGCTGTCGCAGGTAATGTTTTCAGCCCTATCGCTCGGCGCAATTACGGCTATAAGCATACTTTCTAACGATGGCGCAAAATCTCGAATTATCGGCATATTTTTGCTTTTGGGCGCTGTTATATGCGCCGCAGTTTTTAATATCCTTAGCCGTAGCGAATCGGCTCATTACTCACCCTTTGAACGCACATACATTATGTTCTTAATCGGTACAGTCGGCTTTAATGTAATAGCCTTTGCAGTGCTTGGCGGCGGGTATTTTACCGAATTAGCAATAGCTTCAGTATCGGTCGAGTTTTGGGGTTCTATAGGATATTTATCTATAGTTTCGTCGATAGCTGCATTTATGCTGTATAACTATTCAACCTCGGTTATAAGCACGGTGCGGTCGGCATCATTTTCTAATATAATTACGGTGGTGTCGGTGCTTGCGGGCATATTAATTTTAAAAGAGGTTTTGTCTATCCCACAGTTAATTTGCTGTCTGCTTATAATAGTTGGCGTGCTTGGTGTAAACAAATAAGAAAAAAGGAGAAATTTTATGAAATACACAGAGAGTGAGTGGAAAGGCTTTCGCCGAATTGATTTTGAGTTTGAGGGTAAAAACGCAATAGTTGTCTTCCCAAAAACTGCAATAGACGGTGCAAAATGGCTTTTCAGAACCGAGTATTTTGGCGCATTTGCCGACTTTGAAATCGAGGCTTTAAATCGTGGCTATGCCTTAGCCCACGTAGATAATACTACACGTTGGTGCTTAGCTCAGGATACCGAGCGTCAGGCAAATTTTGCAAAGTATCTACATACCGAGTTCGGCTTCCACAAAAAATGCTTCCCCGTTGGCCTTTCGTGCGGCGGTATGCAGGCGGTATTTCTTGCCGCAAAGCACCCCGAGTTAGTTGCGGCTATGTATATAGATGCACCAGTAATTAACCTTTTGAGCTGTCCTTGTGGTATGGGCGACGCAAACGACGATATGTACGAGGAGTTTTTTGGACACTTTAAGCTTACCAAAAGCCAAATGATAAACTATCGCAACCACCCACAAGATTATCTGCCGTGCTTTAAAGATAGTAAAATACCTACGTTTTTAGTGGCGGGTGATTCCGACACCATAGTGCCTTTCCACGAAAACGGCGCCCTTGTAGAAAACTATTTTATAGAAAACGGGCTTATTATTGAAACAATTATTAAAGAGGGTTGCGACCATCACCCACACGGACTTACCGACAACACACCGTTAATAGAATTCTTAGAAAAATATTACTAAAAAAAGCGCCAAGCTCTGTAGGTTAGAGCTTGGCGCCTTTTGTATATCTTAAAAGCCTTGACCGAAAATTTCGCCCGCCTCGGTAAATACTACAAAGGCAGAGCTGTCTGCCTCTTTAATGGCGGATAAAAATTCACCCGTTTGTTGTCTGCGCAAAGCACACAGCAGTAAGGTTTTATTTTGACCTGAGTAGCCGCCTTTAATTTTCATTTCACTTACCCCACGCTTTAGGCGTTTGTAAATACATTGTTTTATATCGGCGGCATTTTCGCTAATAACAAATGCAAGCTTGCCACCGCTACTGCCATAAAGTACGCGGTCTAAAACCGTGGTCGAAACAAGAATACCAAGCACTGCATACAGTGCCGATTCAAAATTTCCGTAAACTATTGTTGCAAGCAGTATAACAAATGCATCTAAAATAAGTATAAGCCTACCTGTAGAAACATAAGGATATTTAAGCTGTAGAAGCTTTGCTGCAATATCGGTGCCACCACTTGTAGAGCCGTGTGAAAAAAGCAGGGCTAAACCAAACCCCACAAGCACGCCGCCTGCAAGCGCACAGATAATAGTATCGCTACTTAGCTGTGGTAAAAACAGCTCTAAACTGTCGATTATAACCGAGGAAAGTGCAGTAGCTATAACCGTTTTTATTGTCATACTACCGCCAAGCTTTAAAATTCCAAGCAATAGTAAGGGTAGGTTAAGCAGAAAAAGCATAAGACCCGTTGGCGCGCCGCTGAGATAATTAATAATGGTTGCAATACCTGTCAGCCCACCAGGAGAAATATCGGCAGGCTGTAAAAAGCCCACAATACCAACGCCATAAAAGGCGGTGCCTAAGAAAATAAATAAGCCGTCTAAAAAGGCGGCTTTAAAATTGAAGCTAATCTTTTTCATACCACACCTCTTTTAAGATAGTGTTGCTAATAACTAGTATAATATGCACCTTGACTTTTTGGGCGTGTTTATGGTATCATTTTTTTGTCGGTAAGCTTGGCGGCTGCGCGCAAATGCGTGAGGAAAGTCCGAGCTTCGCAGGACAGGATAACGGCTAACGGCCGCCGAGGGTAACCTCAGGGAAAGTGCAACAGAGATATACCGCCTAATAGTTTCGGCTTTTAGGTAAGGGTGGAAAGGCGAGGTAAGAGCTCACCCTTTTCTATGGTAACATAGAAAAGCTGTAAACCCTATCCGAAGCAACACTGACTAAGGCTATACACTTGTCCGGTGTGCCTTGAAAAGTGGCTAGAGCTGTGCAGTAATGCACAGTCGAGATAGATAGTCGCCCACGACAGAACTCGGCTTACGGCTTACCGACATAATTAACAAAAAGCGCATAAAAAGCACCCGAATATTATCGGGTGATTTTTTACTCTTGGTTAGGGAAAATATGGTTTAAATAACCAAAACTGACATCGTTAAACGATGTCAGTTTTTTGCGTAAAATAGTTGATACCTTTATTATTTATTAGTGTTTAAATATTTTTGAGCAACTATTTTTGCATCCCTTTCGCCGCCCTTATTTAAATAGTTTTCAACAAACGCGGGTGCCACTAAGCACATATTCAGGTATTCGTCAATTTCGCTTTTGGTATCGGCAAAGTAGCCTAAAGGTGCGTAGTCGTGTGCGGCGGCAATATGCTTTACGTTATGATTTCGTATTTTATCTATACTGCTTTTATACACGTCAAGCGAATACACAGATGTAACGTACTTGCCTATACCAAAAAGCTGTAGGCTGTCAAAGGTTAAAAGCACCCCTGTACGTGTATCTAAAACACCAAGGCAGTCTGACGAATGCCCAGGCAGATGCAAAATTTTAATACAGTCATAAAAAATTTCGCCATCTTGCAGTAATCTGCCGCCAACCTTGTTTGCGGTAACGGTATCGAACATACAAACATCTGCGTTAGGGAAGTGTGGCACAAGGTAGGGAAGACCGCCCGAGTGGTCGGCATGCTCGTGCGAGACAAGTATTTTTTCTACCTTAAAGCCAGCCTCACGAATAGCGGGCAGTATGTAGTTATTAACATCATTTTCGGTAGTAGCAGAGTCTATGATAATACAGCTGTCGCCAACAACTACGGCAAAAACGCTTGTAAGCACGCTTCCGAAAGGAACGCTTAACCTATAAATATTATCGTAAAGCTTTATAAATTTTTGCATAAATCACAACCCCTTTTTACATAAGCATTTTACCATCCTTGAAATATGCAGTCAATCCGCTAATTGATATTTTTTGCAAAATTTACAAAAAGTGTAATATTCTCGGGATTTGCCGTCCATAATAAAGGTGCAATACTTAAAAACCTTTTATTTGGAGGCATAAAATGAAAACTAAAAAAAGAACATTATCATTGCTTATTGCACTATCTTTGATTTTTAGTATAGGCTGTATTTTTACTGCCTGCAATGGAAACGAAAAGGTAGACCAAGGCACCGTGCGTTACCTTAACTTTAAGCCCGAAAGCACCTCGATTTACGAGGAATTAGCTAAAGAGTACGAAAAGGAAACGGGTGTTAAGGTTATTGTAGAAACTGCGGCTAACAACCAATACGAATCCACACTTGCATCAAAAATGTCTACAGATGAGGCACCAACCCTGTTTCAGATAAACGGTCCTAAAGGCTATGAAAACTGGAAGGATTACTGTGCTGACCTTAGCGAAACCGAGCTTTATAAACACCTTACCGATAAAAGTCTTGCCGTAAAATCAGACGGCAAGGTATACGGAATCCCATACGTTGTAGAGGGCTACGGAATAATTTATAACAAAGCTATTACCGATAAATACTTTAATTTAAAAAACCGCGCAACCGATTATAAAAGTATGGAAGAGGTAAATAATTTTACAAAGCTAAAAGCGCTTGTAGAGGATATGCAAAAGCTACGATCTGAGCTTGGCATTGATGGTGTATTTGCATCTACCTCTCTAAAATCGGGCGAGGATTGGCGTTGGCAAACCCACTTGGCAAATCTACCGCTTTCGTATGAGTTTACAAAAAATAAAATAGATTTAAGCAGTGATGATACAAACAAAATCACATTTGAGTATGCCGATAATTTTAAAAACATTTTCGATTTATATTTAAACAATTCGGTTGTCGATAAAAAGACAGTCGGCACAAAAACGGTAGTTGATTCTATGTCCGAATTTGCCTTGGAACGCTGTGCTATGGTGCAAAACGGAAACTGGGCATGGAGTCAGATTTCCGAAGTATCGGGCAACAAGGTGGCTGCCGAAAATATAAAATACCTGCCTATATATATGGGTGCCGAGGGGGAGGAAACTCAAGGCCTTTGCATCGGTACTGAAAACTTTTATGCAATAAATTCTATGGCATCTGAAGCCGACCAAAAGGCAGCAGCAGACTTCATTTACTGGCTTTATTCGAGCGACGTTGGTAAGGATTATGTAACCAATAAATTAGGCTTTATAGCACCCTTTGATACCTTTAAGGAAAGCGAAACTCCAACCGACCCATTGGCGCGTGAGGTATTAAAGTATATGAAGAATGATAAGCTTACTACAATTCCTTGGAACTTTACCGTATTCCCATCGCAACAGTTTAAAGAGAATCTTGGCGCATCCTTGCTAAAGTACGCGCAAGGCACAAAGACCTTCAACGAGGTTAAGGCGGATATGGTAGCAGATTGGGAAAAGGAAAACAACGCCGCGGCAGGCTTATAATAATGAACCTTTGCTCTGCCCTTTTGGGCAGAGCAAAAATATAGCAAAGGGAAGGAACTGGAAGCCTTGAACGATTCATTAAAAAAATATGCACCTATTTTTCTGCTGCCAACACTGCTTGCTTTTATACTTAGTTTTATAGTGCCGTTTTTAATGGGAATTTGGCTTTCTTTTACTAAATTTACAACGGTGGAGAATGCAAGCTTTGTTGGCTTTAGTAACTATATAAGGGCATTTACCTATGATAGCGAGTTTATACACGCGTTGGGATTTACTGCTTTATTCACCTTGGTGTCGGTAATAACCGTAAATGTATTTGCCTTTTTATTGGCCCTTACACTAACCCGTTCAATACGCGGTACTAATCTTTTTCGCTCGGTATTTTTTATGCCAAACCTTATTGGCGGTATAGTGCTTGGCTATATTTGGAATCTGCTTATTAATGGCGTACTGTCTGCCTTTTCTGTGGATATCACTTACAAAACCGAGTACGGATTTATAGGTCTTGTTATCCTTACCAACTGGCAGCTTATTGGATATATGATGGTAATTTATATAGCGGGCTTACAGAATATTCCCCACGAGCTTACCGAAGCCGCCGCGATAGACGGTGCCTCGCCCTTTAAAACTTTAATGAGGGTTAAAATACCAATGGTAATGCCGTCTATTACAATATGCACATTTTTAACACTTACAAACTCGTTTAAGATGTTCGACCAAAACTTAGCACTTACGGCAGGTGCACCCGAAAAATCCACCGAAATGTTAGCACTTAATATTTATAACACCTTTTACGGCAGGGTGGGTTGGCAAGGCGTAGGTCAGGCAAAGGCGGTTATATTCTTTATTATTGTAGCGGCTATTGCCTTTATTCAGTTGAGGCTTACAAGGTCTAAGGAGGTTGAGCATTAATGATAAAGCAGAAACAAAAAACGGGTGCGGCTTTCTTTGTTTTGCTAATATTAGCGGTTCTTTTCTTGGTGCCTATAATCCTTGTGCTTGTAAACTCGTTTAAATCAAGGCTATATATATCAAGCGAGCCCTTTTCACTGCCTAATTCCGAAACCTTTGTTGGCTTCGAAAACTATATAAACGGATTAAAGTCTTCGGGGATTTTAGCGGCATTCTTCCGTTCTCTATTTATCACCGTGTTTTCGGTGCTATCAATAGTGCTGTGCACCTCAATGACCGCGTGGTTTATAGTAAGGGTAAAAAACTTTTTTACTAAAGCTTTATACTACCTTTTTGTTTTTAGTATGATAGTTCCGTTCCAGATGGTTATGTATACTATGACCTATGTTGTAAACAAAATTAATTTTGATAACATCGTGGGTATCGTGCCTGTATATTTGGGCTTTGGCGCAGGGCTTTCGGTGTTTATGCTAAGCGGCTTCTGTAAGGGCATACCAAAAGAAATTGAGGAGGCGGCTACCATAGACGGCTGCTCGCCCTTGCAAACCTTTTTTATGGTGGTGCTGCCAATTCTTAAGCCTACCGCAATAACCGTAGCAATTCTTAACGCTATGTGGATTTGGAACGACTATCTGCTTCCTTACCTCATATTAGGTACCGACGATAAAACAGTCCCTGTTGCCATACAAATTGCAATGCAAGGAGCCTATGGCTCTACCGATTACGGCGGCTTTATGGCAATGCTTATGCTTGCTATTATTCCTATAGTAATTTTCTATTTAAGCTGTCAAAAATATATAATTAAGGGCGTAATTGCAGGCGCAGTTAAGGGTTAGCTAAAGGAGATAATATATGGCGTCTATAACGTTTAAAAATATTGTAAAGACTTTCGAGGATGGCACAACCGTTGTGCCAAACCTTAATTTAGATATAAAGGATAAGGAATTTATTATTCTTGTAGGTCCTTCGGGTTGCGGAAAATCAACCACCCTTAGAATGATAGCAGGGCTTGAGGGAATAAGCGCGGGTGAACTATATATCGGTGACAGGCTTATTAACGACGTTGCGCCCAAAAACCGAGATATAGCGATGGTGTTCCAAAGCTATGCACTCTATCCGCATATGACGGTGTATAAGAATATGGCATTCGCCTTGTCTTTACGGAAAGTGCCAAAGGAGGAGATAGACCGAAAGGTGCGTGAGGCGGCAAGAATACTTGATATAGAACAGTATTTAGACCGCAAACCGCGTGCGCTTTCGGGCGGTCAGCGTCAGCGCGTGGCTTTGGGCAGGGCTATGGTGCGCGACCCTAAGGTGTTTTTACTTGACGAGCCGCTTTCAAACCTCGATGCAAAGCTCAGAACCGAAATGCGCGCCCAAATAGCAAGGCTTCACAAACGGCTTGGAACTACCTTTGTGTACGTAACCCACGACCAGACCGAAGCTATGACAATGGGGGATAGAATAGTTGTTATGCGCGACGGTGTTATTAATCAGGTTGACACGCCCGAAAACCTTTACGAACACCCCGTTAATATGTTCGTTGCAGGGTTCATAGGCACACCGCAGATGAATTTCATACCTGCTAAACTTATTAGGCGCGGCGTCGATTATTTTGCCGAGTTCGAGGAATATAGCATACCCTTGCCAAAAAGGCTACAGGGAAACGAAAAGCTAAAGGACTATATCGGTAAAAGCATTGTGTATGGAATTCGTCCCGAGGACCTACACAGAGATACAAAATGGGCAAGCGCAGAAGGATTAAACAAAATAAATATTACAGCAGAGCTTGCAGAAATGATGGGCTCGGAAATATATGTATACAGTAATATCGGCGAAATTAAGATTATAGCAAAAGTGCCATCGGGTGAGAAAATTAAAACGGGTATGGAAACAGAGCTGTATATTGATATAGAAAAACCGCATATATTTGACCCCGAGTCAGAGCAGCTGATATGCGATTAGGGGAGAGGCATATTGTTTAAACGAGCAAGTGGTGTGCTTATGCACATATCTTCTTTGCCAGGGTGCTTTGGCATAGGCACACTTGGAAAAAACGCTTTTAGGTTTGTGGATTATCTCGTATCTATGGGGCAAAGCTATTGGCAAATACTGCCCCTTAATCCTATATCCGAAAAGGGCTGTAATTCGCCTTATCAAAGCTGTTCGGCATTTGCCGGCAACGAGCTTTTTATAGACCTTGAAGTTCTTTGTGATTGGGGATATTTAAAGCCCGAAGATTATGAAGGCATTAATTACGGCAACGAAACCAAGGTAGATTATAGCGCTTTATATAAAAGCAGACAAAGTGCGTTTTTAAAGCTTTATAAAAACTTTTGTAAAGATATACCGAAAGATTTTTATGAGTTTTGTAAGGAAAACTCGGCTTGGCTTCAAGATTACGCGCTTTTTATGGCGATAAAGGAGCAAAGCGGTGATAAGGAGTTTTACCTTTGGAGTAGCGGAATACGGCATAAATGCGAAAAAAGCTTAAAGCGTTGGGAAAAGTGCTGCGAAAAAACTGTTCTTTATCACAAAATGCTACAGTATTTTTTCTTTAAACAGTGGTATGCGCTCAAAGAATATGCTAATAAAAACGGCATAAAAATTATAGGTGACGCGCCTATATACGTATCTTTAGATAGCGCAGACGTATGGGCAAATCCGCACCTGTTTATGCTAAATAGCGAGCTTTTGCCAACAGTTGTTGCAGGTTGTCCGCCCGATAGCTTTTCAAAAAACGGTCAGCTTTGGGGGAACCCCACATACGACTGGGAAGAACTTAAAAAACAGGGCTATTATTGGTGGATAGAACGAATCAGGCATTGTCTTAAACTTTACGACGTAGTAAGAATAGACCATTTTCGCGGTTTCGAAAGCTACTATTGTGTACCTTATACCGCCAAAAATGCTAAGGCGGGTTGTTGGCAAAAGGGTCCTGGTATGGACTTTATAAATGCCTTAAAAGAGGAACTGCCTGATGCCGCGATAATAGCAGAGGACTTGGGCTTTTTAACCGAAAGCGTAAAAGAGCTTTTAAGCACAAGCGGCTTTTACGGCATGAAGGTGCTACAGTTTGCATTCGATTCACGCGAGAGCAACGATTATTTACCGTATAAGTATAAAGAGAATAGTGTTGTGTATACTGGCACACACGATAACGATACCATTTTGGGTTGGGAAAAGTACGCAAAGAAAGAGGACGTCCAGTATGCTAAAAAATATTTGCGTACAGAGAATTTAAGCGAGGGTATGATGGCGGCTGCCCTTGCAAGCAACAGTAACCTTTGCATATTAACTATGCAGGATATCTTGTTGCTTGGCGCATCAGCGCGTATGAACATTCCCGGAACAAAAGACGGCAACTGGCAATGGCGATGCACCGAAGAACAGCTTTCGCACGTTTCAAAATTTTTAAAAGACAACACAAAACTTTACGGCAGAATGAATACGGAAGGGAAACCTATATATGAAGCAACTTAAACGCAATATGGAATTATTAGCCTTAGCCGAGTATCAAAAGCCACTCTCGAAGCTTGATACTAAGGGGCTACACAGGGTGCTTTCAAAGGCTATAATGGCTTCGGTTGCAAAGAATAAAGAGCAATCTTATAAAAAAGGAGCTACACGCAGAGCGTATTATTTTTCTGCAGAGTTTTTGGTGGGCAGAGCAATTTATAATAACCTTATGTGCGTGGGTGCTATAGACGAAGCGGGTGAGATTTTAGAAGATATACAGAAGGATATTTCTATATTCGAGGAAATAGAAGACGCCGCACTCGGTAACGGCGGATTAGGTCGTCTTGCCGCCTGTTTTCTTGATAGCGCCGCTACGTTGAAATTATCACTAAGCGGATATGGAATACGCTACAAATACGGACTTTTTAAACAGCAGTTTAGGGACGGCTTTCAAAGTGAAGCGGTAGACGATTGGGATAGCGAGGGTGACCCGTGGTCTGTTCGTAGAGAAGATGAGGCAGTAACGGTTGATTTCGCTTCGTATTCGGTACGTGCGGTACCTTACGATATGGCGGTTATAGGTTATGGCGGTACGCATATTTCTACCATCAGGCTGTGGCAGGCAGAACCTATTATTCCCTTTAACTTTAATTTATTTAACGAGCAAAAATACGATAGGGCGTTAAGCCATAAAAACAGGGTAGAGGATATCTCACGCGTACTTTATCCTAACGATTCGGGTAAAGAGGGTAAGCTTTTGCGACTTAGCCAACAATACTTTTTCTCGAGCGCGTCTCTTAAGGATATATTACGCAGATACAAGGATGAACACGGGGATTTATCAAAGCTTGCAAGCTTTGTCACCATTCAGCTTAACGATACCCACCCCGTTATATCGGTGCCTGAGCTAATAAGACTTCTTGGCAAAGAGGGTATAGAATTTAAAAAGGCGTTACAAATTGCAAGAAAGGTGTTTAATTACACCAACCACACCGTTATGAAAGAGGCACTCGAATGTTGGGAGCTCTCTTTAATCAGAAAAATCAACCCCGAGCTACAAAAAATAATTGTAAAAATAAATAACGCTTTAAATAAAGAGCTTAAAGATAAGGGCGTAGACGATGCGACGGCGTCTAAAATGCAGATTGTAAGCGATGGCGTAGTTAATATGGCATACCTTGCATCATATTGCTCGGCTCATATAAACGGAGTTGCAAAAATTCACACCGAAATTTTAAAAGCAGATGTTCTAAACAACTGGTACAAGCTTTATCCCGAAAAATTCTCTAACAAAACCAACGGCATAACGGTTCGTAGGTGGCTTGCGCTTTGTAATAAAGGCTTAAGTTCGCTTATTACAGACCTTATTGGCAGTAGTAAATGGATAACCAATGCCGAGAAGCTAAAGGAATTAGAACAGTATTGTGACGATACAAAGGTATTAGACAAATTTATAAGTATAAAGAAAGAAAACAAGCGAAGACTTTGCGAGTATATTGCCGCGCGTGAGGGCGAGGGCTTTAATCCCGAGTGGATAGTAGACGTGCAGATTAAAAGACTTCACGAATATAAACGTCAGCTTTTAAACGCGCTTTGTATTTTAGAGCTTTATTTTGAAATTAAAGAGGGTAGCCTTCGCGATTTCACACCAACTGTATTTATATTCGGCGCAAAGGCGGCACCCGGATATTTCAGGGCAAAGGCTATAATTAAATTGATTAACGAAATTGCAAGGCTTATAGAAAACGACCCTCAAGTAAAGGAATATATTAAGGTTATATTTGTAACCGATTATAATGTGTCCTATGCCGAGAAAATTGTAGCCGCCGCCGACATTTCAGAACAGCTTTCCTTGGCAGGTACAGAGGCAAGTGGCACGGGTAATATGAAGCTTATGCTAAACGGCGCCGTTACACTAGGCACTTATGATGGCGCAAATATAGAAATTGTAGAGGCTGCAGGCAGAGAAAATAATTATATATTCGGCGCTACTGTAGAAGACGTACAAAAAATCAAAGACACCTACAATCCAAGAGAATTTTACGAAAATGACCCACGCATAAAAAGGTGCTTAGATGCCTTAATAGACGGTACTTTAAGTGATGGCGACACCTTGATGTTCTCCGAGCTTTACGATGCAATTTTAAACGGTAAAGATTGGCACAAAGCCGACCACTATTATCT
>JAZNZF010000051.1:0-22589 GCA_045594795.1 Acutalibacteraceae bacterium
CTAAAAACAAGTGTCAATATAATATTCTAAGATATTTTATTTTTTTTAATATAATTCGATAAGAGCGTTTATGTCGTATAAAGTTAAAAAATATCAATTTTTTATAACTTTTACCTTTGACAAATTTGAATAAAAATGGTATAATTTACCCATAATGAAAGGAAAATAAACATCTCGTCACGCAGTAAAAACTGCTGTTCGGTAAACTAAGAGGTAAAAAAAGTGTTTCAATGCGGCGATTTAATTGTATATGGTAATAACGGTGTTTGCGAGGTAACTGCAGTAGCACCGCTTGAAATGGCTACTGATGATAGGCTTTATTATGTCCTAAAAAACCGCCTTTCAAACGGGGTAGCTTATGTGCCTGTTGACAGCAAGGTGTATATGCGTGCTGTTATGTCTGAGGCGGAGGCTAAAAAGCTAATTCGTGAAATACCAAAAATTAACACCGACGAGTTTAAAAACATCACCGTAAGGGATGCACAACGTGTATACCGCGAAACCCTGCAAACCTATGATTCTCAAAAGGTAATTGCTCTTATAAAACACATTGTTGAAAGTGGCGAACAAAAACGCAGTGTTGGAAAAAAGCTAACCTCTACCGAAGAGCGCTTTTTAGAACAGGCAAAGCGAATTATAGAAAGCGAGCTATCGGTTGCGCTTAATATGGATATTGGCGAGGTGGCGCAATACATCCTACAAAGTATTAGTAAGGAGTGCTAAATTTGGCAAATATAATTTTCACCCTGGGCGAATGTTCTACAGGCGGTAAAAATTACCGCTTCGATTATGATAACGGTGCTTACAAAATATATACCGTATCACAAGAATCCGAGCAGCTTTTACTAACCATTGAGGAAAGCAAAGAGGCTTATCTTAAATGGAACGAAATTAAGCGGCCCGAAAAGGTTAAAAAAGCGTAATATTGATATTCTGCACCTTGGCTTTTCAAGGTGCTTTTTGTTTGTTTTAAGCTTACTCTAATTACCGAAAAACGCTTTTTAAAAACAGATTAGCAGAGAAAAATAACTTTTTTCTTAAAATAAAATTTACAAATTAGCAATTCTTTTTTGTATAACTAAAGGTTGTAATATGGGGTTTTGTTTGATATAATATATTTAAATATCAAAGTTGGAGTGGTAGAATTGACATTAAGTGTGCTTGAGCTTTTCGATTTACAGCATACTATAGCGGCAGACCTGTTTTTCGGGGTAGAGTATCCTTGGCAGGTTCTACCAAATATTAGTAATTTTATTGTAAAGCTTGGCGCTACACTTCCACAAAGCGAGTTCGATAACCCAAAAGAAAATGTATGGATATCAAAAACTGCAAAGGTAATGCCAAGCGCATATATTACAGGGCCTTGCATTATTGATAGCGGTGCTGAAGTAAGGCATTGTGCCTTCATTCGTGGCAACGCTATTGTTGGTAAAAACTCGGTTGTTGGTAATTCAACAGAGCTAAAAAACGTTGTTTTGTTTGATGATGTTCAGGTGCCCCACTACAACTACGTTGGCGACTCTGTGCTTGGGTATAGGTCACATCTCGGCGCAGGTTCAATTACCTCAAATGTAAAGTCGGATAAAAGCGAGGTTGCTGTTTTTGTAGGTAACAAAAAAACAGCAACAGGGCTAAAAAAACTTGGCGCAATGGTGGGCGATTATGTAGAAATAGGCTGCGGTGCAGTTCTATGCCCAGGTACAGTAATAGGTAAAAATTCAAATATTTATCCGCTTTCAATGGTGCGTGGCACAGTACCACCTGCCAGCATATACAAAAAGCAGGGCGAGGTTGTTGAAAAACGCTGATATTAAAAAGTCAGCAAAGGGGGTACGGCTATGGAAATGTGGGATATCTTGGACCAATCGGGAAAAACCACGGGTAAAACCGTAGTACGCGGCTTGCGTAGGCTTGGTCCTAACGAATACCATTTGGTAGTCCATATTTGGCCGTATGATAGTAATGGGCGCTTGCTTATACAAAGGCGCTCGCAAAACAGAAAGTTAATGCCGGGCGAGTGGGCGGCAACAGGCGGCTCGGCGGTATCGGGCGAGGAATCGCGCGTTGCTGCACAGCGCGAGCTTGCAGAGGAATTGGGAATAGACTTGCCTAAAGAAGATTTGGTACTTGCAAAGCGACTAAAACGTAAAAATTCATTTCTGGACGTATGGTTTGTTAAGGTGGATGTTGATATTGATAGCCTCCAATTACAACGCGAGGAGGTTAGCGCTGTCAGATGGATTGGCGGTAACCAACTTAAATACCTTGTAAAACAGGGTAGGTACCATAACTACGGCAGGGAATATTTCGAGCTAATAACAAACACACTTAAAAAACTTACAGCGAAGGAGTAATCTTTTGAGCGAGCAATTAAATGATAAATGTTCTATTTGCGGTGGCTACCTTTTTAGTGATGACGATATAGTTCATTGTCCTGAGTGTGGCGCACCGCATCATAGAGATTGTTGGGCATCGGTGGGCCGTTGTGGACTCCATCAGTATCACGGCACCGAAAATCAGTTTAAACCGAGCATCGAGCAAAGTTCCGAGCCCGAAAAGGAAAGTGAAGAAACGGTTGGCAGATGCGCCAACTGTGGAAAAAAACTACCCACAGACTCTAACTTTTGCCCGTTTTGTGGATTTGATACCGACAGTAGAGAAAGTAACGACGAGCCCGAATTTATTAGCGTGCAAATGGGTGCAGGCGGAATAAAAATTGACCCGTATGGCGGGGTGGATAAAAACTCTAATATAGACGGGGTTAAAGTTCGCGATTTGGCAAGGTTTATTGCTTTTACACCAAATAGAATTTTGCCTAAATTTAAAAGGTTTATGGATACACGAAACCATATATCGTGGAACTGGATGGCGTTTTTGTCGCCGTATTCGCATGCGCTTTTTAGAAAAATGAACGGCGCGTTTTTTGCGTATCTTATTTTAGAGCTTACCGCTTACGTGCTTATAACACCGTTTTATAACCTATTTTTAAGCGCCGATTTACCCATTAACTACACAGCGGCTCAGCTTTCCGAGTATATTGCAAATAATTCCGAAAAGCTTCTAAACCCTGTAGCACTGTTATTAGCCTTAGCGGGTATCGCGATATTTATAGGTATAAGAGTATATGCGGGTATGTTTAACGATTGGCTATATAAACAGCATTCTGTTTCTACCATTAAAAAAATACGTGCCGACCTTGATGCAGACGATGAACTTCAAATGCAAAAAAAAGGCGGGGTGCGTCCCTTTTTATCATTGGCGTTGTTTATGCTTGCTGCGTACTATGGTAGTTATCTCCCTATAATTATAAGTAATCTGCTTTTTGGGTAGATTTTCGTGGCTAACTTTAAGGAGTGATTAAATGGAAAACAATAAGCGTTGTTCCCGTTGCGGCACCGATAACGAGCAGGAGTTTGCATATTGCAAAAACTGTGGCGCACTTTTAGAAAAGCGGGAAACCACACAAAACAATACGCATTATACACCTATTAGCTATCATAACCAACAGGTTGATTCTATGGTGGATTATTCCGAAATTGAGCCCGAAATAGAGGGTGTTGATACAAAAAAAGTACAAGCTTATGTCGGCACTAAAAACTGCGACCGCATAATGCAAAGATTTATAACGGCATTTCGCACAGGCAAAAGGGTTACAGGCTTTAACTGGGTAGTGTTTATTACGGGCACATTGCTTGTTTTTCCGTTTGTTTCTGCTTGGTTTTTCTACAGAAAAATGTATAAGGTAGGCGCTATTATATGTGCGCTGAGTATTGCCCTAACAGTAGCGGTAACAGCCGTTAATTTTGCCGATAATACCGAAAGAATGCGTAAGGAATATAATGAGATAAAATCATATTCCACAGAAGAACTTTTGCAACAGGAAACCGAGATAACAACCCCTATCAGTAAAGCAGAGATGGTTGTTGCAATAATTCAATTTGCAGTAGCGGTATTCCTTGCAATTAGTGCGTGGAACATATATTATAAGCAATCTTTACTGCGAATTAGAAAACTTGAGGAAGCAAACCTACCAAACAATAACCAATTCTATCAGTTAGCGGGCTTGCCTTCGTCAGCAGCGGCAATTTTAATACCGCTTGGTGTAAGGCTAATTGAAATGATTATTAGCGCAACACCCGCTATATCACTTATGCTTACGGGCGCGGATATTGAAAAAGTTATAATGTTGCTGCTTTTGTAAAGGGGGATATAAGCAAATGAAAATTACAAAAGCTGTTATACCCGCGGCAGGGCTTGGCACGCGTATACTACCTGCATCAAAGGCTTGCCCTAAAGAGATGCTGCCCATTGTAGATAAACCGGCAATACAGTATATTGTTGAAGAGGCGGCAAAGGCGGGCATTACCGATATACTTATTATTACTAACCGTGGTAAAGGTGTTATTGAAGACCATTTTGACCACGCCTACGAGCTTGAGGATATGCTTAGAAAACGCGGTAAGAAAGATGTAGCGGATGAGGTTGAAGCATCAGCAAACCTTGCCAACATATATTACATTCGTCAAAAACAACCAAAGGGCTTAGGCCATGCAGTGCTCTGTGCTAAGGAGTTTGTAGGTAACGAGCCGTTTGCAGTGCTTTACGGTGATGACGTTATTATTGGTGAGGACCCTGCAATTGCTCAACTATGCCGTGCTTATGAGAAGTATCAAAAGGGCGTGGTAGGCATAAAAGAAGTTTCACCCGAGATGATTTCTCGTTATAGTTCACTTAAGGTAGATAATCTTGAGGACAATGTTTATAGCGTAACCGATATGATAGAGAAACCCGACACACCCGAAAAGGTTTTGTCGTTATACTCAATTCTTGGGAGATGCGTTTTGACACCCGAGATTTTTGAGATTCTTGAGAACACACCTAACGGCGCGGGTGGCGAGTTGCAATTAACTGATGCAATGCGCACTTTAGCTGTACGCGACGGTATGACAGGCGTTGACTTTACAGGTACACGTTACGATATGGGCAATAAGTTTGGCATACTAAAGGCTAATATTGAGGTTGGCTTGCAGCATCCCGAAGTTAAGGACGAGTTGCGCGAATACATAAAAGAAATAGCAAAAAAATTATAAAATTAAAAACCCACAAAAAGTGGGTTTTTATCAAAAAGGGATATTAATTATGGGCACACACACAATAGCGGCTATATCCACACCTCAGGGCGAGGGTGGTATAGGTATAATACGTATATCTGGCAAAGATGCTACCTTGGTTGCAGATAAGGTTTTCTGTAGCGCAAGCGGTAAAAAGCTAATAGATGCAAAAGGGTATACTGCCCTTTACGGCAAGGTGCAAAACAACACGGGCACAGTTGACGAGGCGGTAGCACTTGTATTCCGTGCGCCTAAAAGCTATACAGGTGAAGATGTTGTAGAGCTTTCGGTACACGGCGGTTTGTTTGTTGTAAAAGAAACCCTACGTGCTGTGCTTGGCGCAGGTGCCTCTCTTGCAGAAAAAGGTGAGTTTACCCGTAGGGCATACCTTAATGGAAAGCTTGACCTGATAGAAGCCGAGGCGGTTATGGGTATTATATCTGCAAGTGGCGAGAAAACTCAGCGCGCCGCCCTTTCTTTAAAAGAGGGTGCCGCATCACGCAAGGCTCAAAATATTAAAGCAAAACTGCTTAACACTGCAGCCGGACTTGCTGTTTTCTCAGATTACCCCGACGACGAGCTACCTGAATTCAGCATCGATACTTTAACTGGGGCACTAAACGAGGCTAATGCAGAGCTTAGTGAAATGCTAAAAAATTACGATGCAGGTAAAATACTGCGCGAGGGTGTTAATGCAGTTATTGCGGGCCGCCCAAACGTTGGAAAATCCACTTTAATGAACGCGCTTGCAGGTTGTAAACGTTCTATCGTTACATCTATTGCAGGTACAACGCGTGACGTTGTGGAGGAAACCGTTCAGCTTGGTGATATCAGGCTCAATTTAAGCGATACCGCCGGACTTCGCGAAACCGACGACGAAATTGAAAAAATCGGCGTAGATATATCCCGTAACCGTATACAATCGGCAGGCCTATTAATTGCCGTTTTTGATGGCAGTAACGAGGCTGATGAAGAAGATAAAAAGCTAATAGACTTGTGTCGCACACAGCCGTCTTTGGCAGTTATAAATAAAAATGACCTTGAAAGCAGATTCAACCAAGCCTTATTAAAAGGCATACCTACTGTAGTGATTTCTGCAGAAAACGAGTCTTGCGTAGATATGCTTTCTAAAAAAGTTGCAGAGGTTTGTGGCGCCTATATGTTAGACGGTAGCGAAACCTTGCTTTGCTCTGAAAGGCAGCGTGACTGCTGTGCCTCGGCAAAGGCTTATGTTGAAGAGGCATATTCTTTGTTAATGCAGGGCGTTACACTTGATGCGGTGGGCGTGGCTATAGACGATGCTTTATCACACTTGCTTTCACTTACCGGCGAGCGTGTTACTAACGCCGTTGTAGACGAGGTATTTAGCAAGTTCTGTGTAGGTAAATAGTATGGATAAATTTGACGAGTGGGTCACCCTGAAAGAAGAAATGCAAAAATGCCACGGGTGTAATTTAAGCAGTGGCGATAGGGTGCTTGACTGTGGTAATAGAAACGCGCGTATTATGATAGTGGGGGATAAGCCATCAAGGATTGATGGCTCGGACGGTGAGGTTTTTGATAGTATAACAGCCGAGTATATAGAAAGTACCCTGAAGCTTTTTGACATCGACCCCGCCAGTGTTTATATGACAAATCTTATAAATTGCATTCCGCCACCATATTATCGGCTTAGGCTTAATGATGTAGACAAATGCTTAAATTGTCTTCGTAAACAGTTCAGATTAGTATCACCGGAAATAGTGTTGTGCTTAGGGACTATAAGCTGTAAAAAGCTAATAGATAATAATTTTAATTTAAGTGAAAATCACGGAAAGCCGATAAATAAAGGCAAGGTTATGTTTATGGGCACTTTTCATCCCTCTACCTTTCATTATAATACAGCTAATAGGGATGCGTTCTTGGGTGATATAGCATCACTTTACAAGTTTTGCAAAGTATATCCGGCATATAGTAAGTAGTGTAAAAGCTCAAATTAAAATGCTTGAGACCTTCAAAGTGAAGACATAAAAAATAAAAGACATTGATTTAAATATATGTTAAATTAAATGCAAAGGGAACCTATGATAGTCACTATATCAATACAAAGCAAGGAGGATTTTCAATGAAAAAACATATTGGTATGTTATCTTTCTTCATGGCTTCAGTTTTACTTTTTACTGCATGTAAAAGTGGATCTTTAGATATCAGGGGTACTTTCACTCCGCTGGATAGTAACGCAGAAGCAGGTATTGAGTTTTATCATGGCGGAACATATGAAAATGAGTTTTTCGGATTTAAGTGCGAATTTTCAGAAGATTGGCAAATACAAAACCCGAAAAATCATTCCGATGAAATAATCGCATTCGTAGGGCATACCAAAGATTTAATGTTAAACATTTGTGTGCTAAAAGCAGATAAGTTTGATAAACTTAAAAATAAATCTGCCGAGGAAATACTGAACTTTTTTCAAGATGGCTTAATAGAAAGCGGCACACAGGAAACTGACGGAGAAACATACGAAATTGAACTGGAATTTTTAAATAAACAACATAAAGCAGCAACGGTAAAAACTCTACCTTTAGTTGATAATGGAAGCCCTGGGGCAACTACAGTTCTTTATTTAAAATATGAATATTATAATATTCTAATACAATTTTATACTTATAATGAAAAGGCAAATGATGATGTGATTAAGGAGTTTTTCAAGAGTACATTCCATCCCCTAGAAGAAGCCATTGTTTCAGGGGGTATTTAAAATGAATAATATCAAACGCGTATTCTTGAGATTCTATATCTCTCAATTGTTTTTTCTTTTGTACTCTGTTTATTGTTTGTTTTCACTTCTTGGTATGATGTTACTATGGAAAATCGATCCTTGTATGAGTATAATGATGCACGGGAACGCGTATATCTACTATTACGGACTGGAATATTACAAAAATACATTTGAGTTGATTTTGTTCTTCGTTTTTTGCGTAGGCTTGCCTAGTTTGTATAACATCGTATTAAAAATAATTATGTTACGAAATAGTCGTAAAGTTTATAAAGAAACTAAAGGGATTTTATTTTCAAATGAAATTGAAAACTATAATCCTGTCACATCCTACGTTCCTAAAAACATATTGCTGATCAACAAAGTTATAGTGGTTGTCGTTACTGTTCTCACAATAATATTTCATATTGTATGCGTTTCTAATATGTACATTTTTATCACTTTAATAGTTTTTTCTGTGATTCTAACAATTCCAACAATAATAGGAATTTTAAGAGTCAACTATTACATTCGTAAAATGGATAAGTTTACTAGCTTTGATGTTTCATCTTAGTGATGTGTTTCGGTTTAATATAAAACTATAACTTTGTTAACATATTGTTTGTTCAAAATATATATCATGTAAAAAACGAAGAACTAACGCCCTAAAATGAAGATATTGAAACATAAGTTGACATTGATTTAAATATATGTTAATTTGAACTTAAAGCAATCTATGTGTGTTGCTTGTGATAGTAAGATGTGTCGCTTTAGTCTATGTTGATATAGAACAAGGAGGAAGATTTATGAAAAAAAGTATTGGTGTATTGTGTTTTTTGGTGGCGGCTATTCTAACATTTTCAGGCTGTAACACAGAAAAATTCATATTAGGAGAATTTACTCCATCAGGTGAGGATGGTCCTAAAAGCGAATACTTTCAGGGAGGAACTTACATAAATGGATATTTCGGATTTACAGCCACTTTCCCTAAAGAAAAGTCACGAATATCTAAAAACGAACTCGAAAATACTCATGGTATTGTTGCATCGTTTGAAGATGGTGCAAGTCTAGTAATACGTGTTTTCAATACGGAAAATCAAGATGAAACTAAAGGGAAGACTGAAGAGGAAATAGCAGAAATGTATTTCAAAGCAATTCGAAAAAATATCCAAAACAAAGAATTAGCTAAAAATGTTGGTGGCTATTTAAATTTGAATATTCAATTTCTCGGGCAAGAGAGAAATGTGTTAGCAGTAAAATCCACACATATGGTCGAAGGTTTAGAGGATGGAATCGCATTTTATCTCCCACTAACAAATGGAAATATTCATATGGCAATAACTGGAGAAATCATAGGTGCCCGCACTGAAGAGGATTTTCAAAAATTTCTTGATAATATATTCACTGAAAATTCCTAATAATAAATACAAATTGCAAAGAAAATATATGATTTTCTAAAAAATTTCAATCATAACCACCCGTAAAACGGGTGGTTTGCACAAGGGCTATAAGTCCCTTACACCGACCCGCGTCTAAAGGCGCGGGCTTTCTCTTTGTTCAAGCCTTAGAGTCTTTGCCTCTTTGGCTACACCTAAAGGGGTTAACTAAATGGGTCTGCGTATTCTTTTACACTCAACTTGTCTAACGCAATATCTGCTTTCTCTTGGTCTTGTATATATTTCTTTATTGTTGCTTCATTTAAGCCTACTGTTGAAACGTAATATCCTGCTGCCCAAAAGTGCCGATTGCCAAATTTGTATTTCAAGTTTGCGTGTTTTTCAAACATCATTAACGCACTCTTTCCTTTTAAGTATCCCATAAAACTTGACACACTGGTTTTTGGAGGTATACTCAACAGTAAATGTACATGGTCGGGCATCATATGTCCTTCAATTATTTCAACACCTTTGTATTTGCACAACGTTCTTATTATTTCCTGCAAATCTTTTCTTTGTTGATTATATATTATTTTTCTGCGGTACTTTGGTACTATTACTATGTGGTACTTGCATAACCATTTTGTATATGATGAACTATTTGTGCTATTAGCCATAAAATTCTCCTTTTGTAGTTCTCTAAGACTTGAACAACCTTATTGTACTACTTTGGAGAATTTTTTGTATAACTTTCAATGCGCACCCGCATAGCGGGTGGTTCTTTGGTTTGCTCTCCGCGCAAACCAGCCTAAAGGCATAATATAGTAAGTAGTGTAAAAGCTCAAATTAAAATGCTTGAGATATGTTGACAGCAGTAATTTTTTGCTGTATAATACTAAAAAATAGTTTTGAAACGGAAGTGTTTTAATTGTCAGAAAAAATCAATGCTTTTTTAAGTAAGGGCAATAACCGTAAAATTGTTAAAATAGTAGATGTTGTTGTAATTGCAATACTTTCTGTTTTAGCCCTCTACTTTGTTGTAAATATTCTTGGTGCAGATACAAAGGTCGAATATGTTTCTACCGTTCTTAAAAACTTTTTATGGGTAGTTATTTTTGGTGGTATTGATTTTATTTTAATTATGTTTACTAAACCACTTTTTGGTTTTACAAGCGTGTTCGAAAGCTATCAGGCAAAGAAAACACTTAAAGAGCGTGAAAAAGCAACAAAAGCTGAAAACGAGCGTAATGCTAAAGAAACCATAAAAGCAGCACGTGCCGCAAGAAAAGCAGAAAAACAAAGCAAGTAATAAAAAAGCAACAAAAATTCCTCGACGTTTCGTCGAGGAATTTTTTTAGTTATAAATTTAAATATCGCAGTTATTAACGGTTCTTGGGAAGGGAAGAACATCGCGGATATTGCTAATGCCTGTAAGATACATAATGCACCTTTCAAAGCCAAGACCAAAGCCTGCGTGCCTTGCAGAGCCATAACGACGTAAATCAAGGTAGAATTTGTAATCTTCAACGTTTAGGTCAAGCTCTTTCATACGTGCAGTAAGCTTTTGGAGATCATCTTCACGTTGGCTACCACCGATAATTTCACCAATGCCTGGTACTAAGCAGTCCATAGCGGCAACCGTTTTTCCGTCAGGATTAAGCTTCATATAGAAAGCCTTTATCTCTTTGGGATAATCAGTAACAAAAACAGGGCGCTTAAATATTTCCTCAGTAAGATATCTTTCATGCTCGGTCTGTAGGTCGCAACCCCAGTATATCTTGTAATCGAACTTGTCGTTGTGCTTCTCAAGCTCTTTTATAGCGTCGGTGTAGGTAATGTGACCAAACTCGGAATTAACAACAAGGTTTAATCTTTCAATTAGACCCTTGTCAATAAAGTTGTTAAAGAACTGCATTTCTTCGGGCGCATTGTCAAGAACGTACTTTATGATGTATTTAATCATGTCCTCGGCAAGTGCCATATTATCGTCGTTATCGGCAAAGGCAATTTCGGGCTCTATCATCCAGAACTCAGCTGCGTGACGTGTGGTGTTGCTGTTCTCTGCGCGGAATGTAGGGCCAAAGGTGTATATGTTACGGAATGCCATTGCAAAGGTTTCACCGTTAAGCTGACCGCTAACCGTAAGGTTGGTAGGCTTTTCGAAGAAATCTTCCTCGTAGTTTATGCTTCCGTCTTCGTTTCTTGGAATATTGTTAAGGTCAAGAGTAGTTACCTGGAACATTTCACCCGCGCCCTCGCAGTCGCTACCTGTGATAATAGGTGTGTGGGTGTAAACGAAATCGCGTTCTTGAAAGAACTTGTGTATAGCATAAGCTGCAAGTGAACGCACACGGAACACCGCTTGGAAGGTGTTTGTTCTCGGTCTTAGGTGGGTAATAGTTCTCAAAAATTCAAGTGAGTGACGCTTCTTCTGCAAAGGATAGTCTGGGGTAGAAGCGCCCTCAACCGTAACCTCTAAAGCCTGTAGCTCAAAGGGCTGTTGCGCATCGGGGGTAAGCACAAGCTTGCCACGTGCAATAATAGCAGTGCCAACGTTAAGCTTAGAAACCGCCTCGAAATTATCTAAATCTTGCCCGTAAACTATCTGTAACGGCTGAAAATAGGTACCGTCGCTAACAGTTATAAAGCCAAAGTTTTTGGAAGCGCGTACCGAACGCACCCAACCGCAAACCTCAATCTCGCCACCGCAAAAGCCCTCGGCATTTTTGTGCAGCTGACGAAGAGTAATAATGTTCATAATGCTCATCACCTTTAGGTAAATAATTCTATAAATGGTATTATACCACATTTATTTAAGGATTTCCACACAAATTTTATCTTTAAACATAAATATTGCAAACTCTAAATTTTTAGTGCTAATATTATTCGTTCAACAAGTTCAATACTAATATGTATGTTGTATTTTGTTTATCTAAGCTCAGACTTAATAGTATGTCATCATTACATAGTAAAAGCAGATGCGTTTTTCGCATCTGCTTTGCTTTATTTTATGCGCGGTTTTGAGATAAGCGCCACTATAAAGCCTGAGACCATTGCAACCGTTATGCCGGCAGCGGCACCTGTTATTCCGCCCGAAACAATGCCTAATAGCCCGTCGGAAGCTATTGCTTCCTTTACGCCTTTTGCAAGGTTGTAACCGAACCCCGTTAATGGCACCGTAGCACCGCAACCAAACGTTTCAACAAGCGGCTTGTAAACACCAAGCCCACCAAGTATAACCCCTATTGTAACGTAAGCTACCAAAATTTTTGCAGGTGTCAACTTGGTATAGTCTATAAACAGCTGACCTATAACGCAAAGCCCACCGCCAAACAGTAAAGCCAAAGCACAGTTTTTAAGTATTTCCATAAAGATACCTCCGCTTTTAGTTTTTCAATTTAATTAACAGATATACTAAAAATAGATACTTTACACAAGGAAATTATTACAATTTGTGTATTTTTTACAAAATTCGCTATAATAATACATTTTTGGTGATTAATTTTTAACAAAAAGCCCTTGATTAATTCTCTAAAATTTGATAAAATAAATATAAATTAAGGGAGAGAGGTTAAGTTTAATTTGCAGGATTTTATAAATAAATTTTTAAACGGCAACGCAACCGATGCTTATTGCTATTTTGGTGCGCATATAAAAGACGATAAAACTTACTTTAGGGTTTGGGCGCCAAACGCTAAAAGTGTTAGTGTTGTAGGTGATTTTAATAATTGGCAAGCAGGCACAAACCCTTGCCTTCACGTGTTTGCGGGAATTTGGGAATGCATTATGCCACAGCTCCCAACATACACTACTTATAAATATGCAATAGAAACAAGCTCGGGCGAGGTACTTTTTAAAGCTGACCCGTATGCTTTCCATGCAGAAACGCCTCCAGGTAATGCCTCGAAAATTTACGACGTTTTAAGTGACGATTACGCTTGGGGAGACGAAAAGTGGGTAAAATCCCGTAAGGCGTTATATGATAGCCCCGTAAATATTTACGAGGTGCATTTAGGTTCGTGGCAAAAAAATGCCGATGGAACGTTACTTGATTATATAACCGTGGCAAAAAGGTTAGCAAAATATGTAAAAGAAATGGGTTACACCCATATAGAGCTATTGCCGGTTAGCGAGCATCCTTTTGATGGCTCTTGGGGATATCAGGTAACGGGATATTATGCACCGACTTCGCGCTACGGCACGCCCCACGATTTTATGCAGTTTGTTGTTATTATGCACAAAAATGGCATAGGTGTTATTTTCGACTGGGTGCCTGCGCACTTCCCAAAAGATAGCTTTGGACTTTGGAATTTCGACGGTACTCATTGCTACGAATACGCCGACGAAAGAAAGGGCGAGCATAAAGAATGGGGAACTGCAGTGTTCGATTACGGCAGACCCGAGGTGCAGTCGTTCCTTATTTCCAATGCAGCTTACTGGATAGAGCACTATCATATAGACGGGCTTAGGGTAGATGCCGTTGCGGCTATGCTTTATCTTGATTATAACCGTAACCACGGAGAGTGGATTGCCAACAAATACGGCGGTAACGAGAACTTAGAGGCGGTTGAATTTTTGCGCAAGTTGAATAGTACCGTGTTCAAAATCAACCCCAATGTGCTTATGATAGCCGAAGAATCAACCGCTTGGCCAATGGTTACCAAACCCGATTACGACGGCGGTCTCGGCTTTAACTTTAAATGGAATATGGGTTGGATGAACGATATGCTTCGCTATATGTCGCTTGACCCCTTATTCCGCAAGCATAATCATGATTCCTTAACCTTTTCGCTTTTCTATGCGTTTTCTGAAAATTTCGTGCTACCGCTATCGCACGACGAGGTCGTGCACGGCAAATGCTCACTTATCTCTAAAATGCCTGGCGAGTACGAGGACAAATTTGCATCCCTAAGGGCTTTTTACGCATATATGATGGCGCACCCAGGCAAAAAGCTTTTGTTTATGGGTCAAGAGTTTGCACAGTTTATCGAGTGGAATTATGAAAAAGAGCTTGATTGGTTACTGCTCGAATACGATATGCATAAGAAAATGCAAAGCTTTGTAAAAACGCTTAATAATTTTTATAAAAACAACACCCAGTTTTACGAGATTGACTCCTCGTGGGAGGGCTTTAAATGGATTTCTAACGACGACTATGAGCAGAGTGTAATATCCTTCTTAAGAACAAACAAAAAAGGTGAGCACGTTTTAGTAGTTTGCAATTTTGTACCTGTTGGTAGAACAGAGTATCGTATCGGCGTGGATAAATCAGGCACATATGAGGTTGTACTTAATACCGACGACACGATTTTTGGTGGTAAAGATTTTCTTTCCAAAAAAGCCTTTAAAACCGAAAAGGTAGCAATGCACGGGTATGATAACTCAATCAATCTGCAGTTGCCACCACTTTCGGTAATGTATCTAAAAAGAAAGGAGCAAAAGCGCAAACCGAGAAATACTAAATCAAAGCAATTTTAAATAATGGAGTGAAGTACAGTGAAAAAAACAGAGTGCGTAGCAATGCTTCTTGCAGGTGGTCAGGGTAGCCGTCTTGGTGTGCTTACCCAAACGCAAGCCAAGCCCGCGGTGCCATACGGTGGAAAGTACAGGATAATCGATTTCCCACTTTCCAACTGTATTAATTCTGGCATTACAACGGTGGGCGTGCTTACCCAGTACCAACCATTAGAGCTTAATGATTACATAGGCTCGGGCAAGCCTTGGGATCTTGATAGGTCACAGGGCGGAGTTCATGTATTGCCGCCGTATCAAAAATCGCAAAGTGCAGACTGGTATAAGGGTACGGCTAATGCTATTTATCAGAACTTCCCATTTATAGAGCGTTACGACCCCGAATATGTTCTTGTGCTCTCGGGTGACCACATTTATAAAATGGACTATGCGAAAATGCTTGACCATCATAAAGAACAGAACGCTGCTTGCACAATAGCAGTTTTAGAGGTTCCTTACGAGGAGGCATCTCGCTTCGGCATAATGAATACCAACCCCGACGGCACTATTTACGAGTTCGAGGAGAAGCCTAAAAATCCAAAAAGTAATCTCGCTTCAATGGGTATATATATATTCTCCTGGCAAAAGATGAAGCATTATCTGACAATAGACGATAAGAATCCTGATTCGTCAAACGATTTTGGTAAGAATATCATTCCTTTAATGCTCGGGAATAACGAAAAGATGGTGGCTTATAACTTTAACGATTATTGGAAGGACGTTGGCACTATCGATTCGCTTTGGGAGGCAAACCTTGATTTGCTAAACCCAAAAGTAGAGCTTAACCTTTCGGATAAAAAGTGGCGCATATATTCGAGTAACCCGTCCTCGCCACCACAGTATATTTCAGATTCTGCACATGTACAAAATTCTTTTGTTACCGATGGATGCGAGGTCTACGGTGAGCTTGAGTTTTCAATACTCTTTGAAAATGTAACTATAGAAGAGGGCGCAAAGATTATAGATTCACTTGTTATGCCCGGTGCTATTGTAAAAAAAGGCGCTGAGGTTAAGTATGCTATAGTGGGTGAGAACGCCGTTGTTGGCGAGAATGCTAAAATTGGCGCAAGTCCCGAGGAATACAGCGGTGAGTGGGGCGTTGCAGTAGTTGGTCCTAATGCCGTAATTGATAATGGTGGAATAGTTAGGCCCCAAGAAATGATTTATGCTGATAGAAAGGAGAACGAATAATGAGAGCAAATAACGCATTAGCTTTGGTTTTCACTAATTCAAACGACCATATGCTTGAGGAACTTACCGGTGTTCGTTCTATGGCTTCGGTGCCTTTCGGTAGCAGATACAGAATTATCGACTTTCATTTATCAAACCTTGTGAATGCGGGTATTAGCAAAATAGGTATTGTTCCGCGTGCTAACTACCGTTCGCTTATGGACCACATCGGCTCAGGCAGACCGTGGGACCTTGATAGAAAAATGGGCGGTATATCGTTCCTACCACCATTTATTGATGGCAATGCAGGTATGTATAAGGGCCATATTGACGCTATACACAATTTGCGTTCATACATTTCTAAAGGTCAGCATGAATATGTTGTGCTGTGTGATGCAAATACTATACTTAACATAGACTTAAAGGCAATGTTTAAGCAACACAAATTAACGGGCGCAGATATAACCGTTGCATATAAGAATGGACCTTTGCCAGCGTATGAATCAGGTCACACGCTTTACGGTTTTGATGAAAAGGGAAAAATTAACGAAGTGCGCATTTCCGAAGAGGCAGGTAAAGTATGTAACTACGGTATTAGCATAGGCATTTTTCGTAGAGATTTGTTGCTTAGTATGGCAACCTCTGCTTTCGAGCTTGGCGTACACAGTATAAACCGCGCTATTCAAATGGGACTTCATAAAACAGCGGAAATATACGGCTATAAGGTAGAGAATTTTGTTGCAACTGTAGACGGATTAAAGTCCTATACCGAAGCAAATATGGCACTGCTAAATAGTGATATACGCAAGGATTTATTTAATTCGCAAAGACCTATTTACACCAAAACTCGCGATGATATGCCAACTCGCTACGGTCTTGAAAGTCAGGTTAAAAACTCACTTATCGGTGAGGGCTGTATAATAGAGGGCAAGGTAACTAACTGCGTATTATTCCGCGGCGTTAAGGTAGGTAAAGGCTCGGTTTTAAAAGACTGTATTATTATGCAGGATACCGTTATTGGCGATGACTGTCAGCTTAACTTTGTTACTGCCGATAAGGATGTTACGTTGCAAAACGGTATAAAGCTAAGAGGAGCTAAAGAAAGCCATTATATTATAAAAAAAGGAACTACTATTTAAACTGAAAGGATTATTATATGAGAGTACTTTATGCCTCATCCGAGGCTTATCCATTTGCTATGTCGGGTGGTCTTGCAGATGTTGCAGGTGCACTTCCTAAAGCGCTTCGTAACCGTTTGGTCGGTTGCCGTGTGGTAATGCCACTTTATGATACCATACCCGATGAGCTGCGCAGTGAAATGCGTTTTATTAAAAGCATCACAGTTCCTGTCGCGTGGCGCAATCAGTATTGCGGTATATTTGAAGCACGCGTGGGTAAGGTTATCTACTATCTAATCGATAACGAGTATTATTTCAAGCGCGGCGCGTTGTACGGTTTTTATGACGATGCCGAGAGGTTTACCTTCTTTTCGCGTGCTATACTCGAGATTCTAAAGCATATCGATTTTAAGCCCGATATAATTCATTGTAACGACTGGCAAACCGCAATGACCCCCGTATTCCAAACTTTATATTATAGCCAAGACCCGTTTTATAGCGGCATAAAAACCTTGTTTACTATTCATAACATTCAGTATCAGGGTAAATACGGCAAAGAGCTTATTGAAGACGTTTTGGGCATAAACGGTGAAAACACTCGCTTTGTGGAATACGAGGATTGCGTAAATCTTATGAAAGGCGCAATTGAATGTGCTAACGCTGTAAGTACCGTTAGCCCGTCGTATGCAGGGGAGATTTTAACTCCGTGGTTTTCGCACGGACTTGATACAATTTTAAAAGAGCGCGAGTGGAAGCTAAGTGGAATTATAAACGGTATAGACACTGAGGTTTACAATCCTGAAACCGATAACCTTATTTATAAAAATTATTCTGCCCAAAACTTCTCAGCCAAGGCAGTTAATAAAGCTAAGCTACAAGACGAAATGCATCTGCCTGTACGCGACGATGTACCGCTAATCAGTATGGTTACAAGGCTTGTAGCACATAAGGGCTTAGACCTTGTAAAGCGTGTATTTGAGGATATGATACAAAACGATGTTCAGTTTTGTATATTAGGCTCGGGAGAAGAAGAATACGAAAACTTCTTTCACGAGATGCAACAAAGATATCCACAAAAGCTAAGCTTTACAACCGGATTTATCCCTCAGCTTGCGCATAAAATTTATGCAGGTTCGGATATATTCTTAATGCCATCTAAATCAGAGCCGTGCGGACTTTCTCAGATGGTAGCTTTAAGGTATGGTACTATTCCTGTAATTCGCAGAACAGGTGGCTTAAAAGATACCATTACCGATTCAGGTCTCGGTGAGGGCAACGGCTTTACCTTTGACGATTATAATGCTCACGATATGGCTCACGCAGTTTGGCGCGCAGTCGAGGGTTATCGCAATCGCGAGGGTTGGAAGGTGCTTGTGGCTCGTGCTATGAAATGTGATAATAGTTGGGGCGCATCGGCAAACCAATATATAAAACTGTATAAATCCATTCTAAACGGATAAATAAATAACACCGTCTTGGCATAAACTTGTGTTTAGACGGTGTTATTTTTAAAATTTTATTTAACATTTTTTAACAAATTTACTTTAATTTATGGTACAATACTTAAAAAGTAGATTTAGGAGGAATTAACTTTGTCGTATCACTCGTTAGAGATGCAAGAGGTTTTAAACAATCTATCAACAAATAAAGATACAGGTCTAACTACAGCTGCAGCCGAAAAGCTTTTGCAAACTGTTGGTGAAAATAGACTTAAAGAAAAAAAGAAAAAGGGTATACTTGCACGCTTTTTCGACCAGTTCCGCGATGCTATGATTATAATTTTAATAATAGCAGCAATAGTTTCGTTTGTTGTGGTTGTAGCAGAGAAAAACTGGGGTGAGCTTTTCGAACCTGCGCTTATACTTTTAATTGTGGTGCTTAATGCAGTAATGGGAGTTATGCAGGAAAGTAAGGCAGAAAAAGCACTCGACGCACTAAAGAATATGTCGGCGCCGCACGCACGTGTTATAAGGGACTCTAAAGAGGCGGTAATCGATGCAGCATTGCTTGTTCCTGGTGATATTATAAAACTTGAGGCGGGTGATTTTATCCCAGCCGATGCAAGACTTATAGATTCTGTAAGCCTTAAAAGTGAAGAATCGGCGCTAACGGGTGAGTCTGTACCGTCAGAAAAGGATGCCCATACAGTTGTTTTGGATAAAGCTCCGCTTGGTGACCGCGCAAATATGGTTTTTTCGGGCTGTAGCGTTACCTATGGTACTGCATTGGCGGTAGTAACCGCAACGGGTATGAATACCGAAATGGGCAAAATTGCAGGGCTCTTAGAGGGCGAGACCGACAATTCCACACCTTTACAGAAAAAGCTATCACAGCTTGGTAAATACCTTGGCTTTATGGCACTTGCCGCTTGTGTAGTTATATTTATTGTGGGTGTACTAAACCAAATACCCGTACTTGAAATTTTTATGACCGCTGTATCTTTGGCAGTTTCGGCTATCCCGGAAGGCTTGCCTGCTATTGTAACAATAGTGCTTTCAATCGGCGTACAGCGTATGGTTAAAAGAAATGCGCTGATACGCCGTTTGCCTGCTGTTGAAACCTTGGGCAGCGCGTCGGTTATATGTTCTGATAAAACTGGAACATTAACTCAAAACAGAATGACCTTGGTTAAGGCTTATGTAGACGGCGGAGAGATAGAGGATATAACCGATAACTGTAGCCAAAGCATTAAAAATCTTTTAAAGCTTGGCACACTTTGTTGCGACGGCTCGGTAATAATTGATGGCGAACGTGAACAGCATATCGGCGACCCAACCGAAACCGCCATAGTTTTAGCCGCTTATAAAAACGGTATGCCAAAAGAAACGCTTAATTCAGAATACGAACGCGTAGCGGCTTTACCGTTTGACTCTGACAGAAAGCTTATGTCGACCGTAAACAAAATAAACGGTAAATTAACCGTTATTGTTAAAGGCGCTTTCGACGTTATGGCAGAGCGCTGTAAAAAGGGCGACGTAGAATCGGCTCGCAAAATAACCGAAGAAATGAGCGAGCAAGCACTTCGCGTACTCGCAGTAGGTTATAAGGAAATATCCGAGTTGCCAGAGGAAATCACAACCGAAACTCTCGAACAGGACCTTACCTTTTTGGGACTTGTTGGTATGATAGACCCCCCGCGTGAAGAGGCTCGCGAAGCCGTTGCAGTTTGCAAGCTGGCAGGTATAAAGCCTGTAATGATAACGGGTGACCACGTTGTTACAGCAAAAGCTATAGCAAAAGAGCTTGGCATATTCTCAGAAGGTGACCGTGCAATAACAGGCGTAGAGCTTGATAAAATGACCGACGAGGAATTAGATAACTCGGTTGAGAATATTTCGGTTTATGCAAGGGTATCGCCTGAAAATAAAATCCGCATAGTTAAGGCTTGGCAGAAAAAAGACAAGGTTGTTTCTATGACGGGTGATGGCGTAAACGATGCGCCCGCCCTAAAGGCTGCCGACATAGGCTGTGCTATGGGCATTACGGGTACAGACGTTGCAAAGGGTGCTGCCGATATGACCCTTACCGACGATAACTTTGCAACCATTGTCGAGGCGGTTCGCGAGGGTAGGGGAATATACGCAAACATTAAAAAGGTAGTAGGCTTTTTGCTTGGTACAAATATTGGCGAGGTTATTTGTGTATTTGTCGCAATGCTTTTGTGGCACAAAACACCGTTACTTTCTATGCAGCTTCTATGGATAAACCTTGTAACCGACTCTCTGCCTGCTATAGCTCTTGGTATGGAAGAGGTAGAGCCCGATATAATGACCAAAGCGCCAAAGCCTAAAAACGAGGGCATATTTGCAGGTGGTTTAGGAATAAGGGTTGTTCTTCAAGGTTTAATGTTTGCAATACTTTCTTTAATAGCATTCTTTGTTGGAGAAAAGACAATAGGTACACTTGAAGCAGGTCAGACGATGGCGTTTATAGTTTTAGCGCTGTCGCAGGTAGTTCAGGCGTTTAATATGCGTTCGGAAAAATCTATATTTAAAATAGGCGTATTCGGCAACAAAACCTTAAATAAAGCAACGCTTGTATCAACATTGCTTATGGCTGTTGTTCTGTTCACGCCGGTACGTATAGCATTCTCACTTGTTATTCTACCTTGGGAATTATATCTTGTGGCATTAGGCTTAATACTGGTGCCAATAGTTGTAATGGAAATAGGTAAGCTGTTTATCAATCGCAAAAAATAAATAAAAAGGTCTGTTCTGAATCAAGAACAGACCTTTCGCTTTTTAGCGTTTATTCTTCTTTCTCGTAGAATTTTGCAACGTCTACGTTGTGGCGTTCAACCGCGGTTGAGAAAACAATTTGTGTTTCGGTCATACCAAACTGACCCATTTGTCCAATAAACGTGTCGAGCATTTCAGTGCTCTCAAAAGCAACCTTAATCATCATTGAATAATGCCCTGTAACACAGTTGCATTCGAGCACGTTGGGGTGCTTACTAATAAACGGGTAAAAGGTAGGTTTTTGGCTTGGGTGTAATTCTAAATGAATGAATGCTATTATAGGCAACCCTAATTTCTTATTATCAATACATACAGTGTAGCCAGTAATTATGCCTTCATTCTCAAGCCTTTCAATCCTGGCGGCAGTGGCGGGGGAGGAAAGGTAAACCTCCTCTGCTAATTGTTTTAAGGGCATTCTGCCGTTTTGCTGCAAAAGTGAAATTAATTTGTAATCAATCTTATCCATAATAGTATCCTTATTTAATAAATTAAACTTTTGGTTGCTGTTTATATTATAATATTATAAAACTTGCGTTATGTCAAGCGCTATGCGGTGAGTTGTACTTAATATTATTAACAACTGTATGCTCTATATCTTGACAAATCAAATGAAAGGATTTATTATTTAATAAGTTTAAAGGGGTAATTTATATGCAAGTATTATATTCGCTAATTGGTAGCTTGGTTAATGTTGGCACCGTAATTTTAGGCGCAAGTGTGGGACTTCTTTTAAAAAAAGGAATACCTCAGCGTTTGCAAGGCGCAATAATGCAAGCTGTGGCGCTAAGCGTAATGTTTATCGGTATTACAGGCTTTAGTGACAGCCACAATACAATAGTATTAATTCTTTCGGTGGTAATCGGTACTGCTATTGGAACTCTTATTAATTTAGATAAGTTAATAAATAAACTGGCAATAAAAATAGAAAACAGATTTTCTAAAAAAGGTGGCTTTGCCGAGGGCTTTATTTCATCAACTCTGCTCTTTTGCACGGGCGGTATGACGGTGGTTGGCGCTCTAAACAGCGGTATGTCCTTAGACCATACTGTGCAGTTTTCAAAAGCATTGCTCGACCTTATCACCTCAACAATTCTTGCCTCGTCTTTGGGATATGGCGTGTTGTTCTCGTTCGTTCCGCTATTTCTTTACCAAGGCGGAATAACCCTTTTGGCAGGCGTACTGGCACCATTGTTATCAGAGGTTATAATTGGGGAAATATCGGCAGTTGGTTCTGTTTTGATTGTAGCCCTTTCACTTAATATGTTAAAGCTTACCGATATAAAGGTTATGAATATGATACCTGCCATTTTCGTTCCGATTTTACTTTATCA
>JAZNZF010000052.1:0-15683 GCA_045594795.1 Acutalibacteraceae bacterium
TAGACGGTCTTGCCTCTACTGTAACCTTGGTAGTATGCTGTGGTTTTATGTTAGGCTCGGCTTATCTTAATCTTTTAGGCACAAATATTTTAGCTTGCATAGGTGCGGGTGCTTGCCTTGGTTTTATACTTTGGAACTCACACCCCGCAAAAGTATTTATGGGTGATACGGGCTCGTTGTTTTTGGGCGGACTTGTAGTATCATTGGCATTCTCAATTGGTAGACCTGTGCTTTTACTTGCAGCAGGAATAGTTTATTTAATTGAGGCATTTTCGGTAATGCTGCAGGTAGTGTACTATAAAAAAACAAAAAAGCGTCTTTTTAAAATGGCGCCTATTCATCACCATTTTGAAATGAGTGGTTTTTCTGAAGAGGGTATAGTGTTATTATTCTCGGCAGTAACGGCCGTGGGGTGTTTTGTAGCGTTAATACCTATATTATTTTAGTAAGAGGTGTCAAGCATGGCGAAGGAAAAGTCAACAAAAAAAGGCATTAGCAGTTTGTTTATTAAAAACGGCAGTATGGATATAACTTTTTTGTTCTTTGTTGTAATATTGCTAATTATCGGCCTTGTTATGCTTTTCTCTGCGTCTTATGCATTTGCCGAAACTAACTATGGCAATAGTTATAAGTTCATAGTTCAGCAAACCGTGTACGCAAGTATTGGCTTTGTTTTAATGCTAATAATTTCAAAAATCGACTACCACCACTATATGCGAATTTCGTGGCTTGTATATGGAATAGCAGTTGTCTTGCTTATTTTAGTGTACCTTATGCCCGCAACCGAGGGCTATCACCGCTGGATATACATAGGCTCGTTCGGTTTTCAGCCATCAGAAATTGCAAAGTTTGCTATAGTTCTTCTTTTCTCGCACCTGATTTCAATTAACTATACGGCAGTTAGAACTTTTAAGTTCGGTGTTATGTTCTTAGGTGCTTTACTTTTAATTATTTGCGCTTTGGTTGTTTTTGAAACCCACCTTTCTGCAACGGTATTAATATTCTTAATAGGCGTAATACTAATGATATGCGGCGGATTACAAAAGCGTTGGTTTTTAGGCGGTATAGGACTTGGTGTTGGCGCTGTTGGAATAATGGTTGTTTCAGGTATAGCAGAATATTGGGGTGATAGATTCCAATATTGGCGCGACCCTTGGGCAGATGCAACAGGCAAGGGTTATCAAACAATTCAGTCACTATTGTCTATAGGCTCAGGCGGTTTGTTCGGCAGGGGAATAGGACAGTCTATGCAGAAGTACCTTTGGGTGCCTGAACCGCATAACGACTTTATATTTGCTATAGTTTGCGAAGAGCTTGGACTAATTGGAGCACTTGGAATAATCGTGCTTTTCTGCGCACTTTTGTGGCGTGGATTTATGATAGCTATGCGCGCTGCAGATAAGTTTGGTGCGTTACTTACAATAGGTCTTGTTTGCCAAGTCGGCTTGCAAGCGTTACTTAATATACTTGTTGTTACTAATACTATACCGAATACGGGTATAAGCTTACCGTTTTTTAGCTACGGCGGTACGGCAATAGTTATTCTTCTTTGCGAAATGGGTGTGGTGCTTTCTGTATCGCGCTACAGCAACATAAATAAGAGCTAACGGAGTGATAGAAATGCATATACTTTTTGCGGGCGGTGGCACTGCAGGACATATTAATCCTGCATTAGCTACAGCAGATTATATAAAATCAAAGCATCCCGAAACAAAAATCAGCTATATCGGTACTGCTCACAAGCTTGAAGCCACCTTGGTGCCACAAGCTAACTACGATTTTTATACTATAGATGTAGCAGGCTTTCAAAGAAAAATTTCTTTGAAAAATATCGGCAGAAACATTAGCGCTGCATATAAGGCGGTTGCATCATCTTTTAGGGCAAAAAAGCTTTTAAAAGAGCTTAAGCCCGACCTTGTTGTAGGCACGGGCGGTTACGTTAGCGGACCCGTTTTAAGAGAGGCGGCTAAACTTAATATTAAAACCGCAATACACGAGCAAAATGCTTATCCCGGTATCACAAGTAAAATGCTATCGAGTGTGGTTGATGCAGTAATGTTAGCAATGCCCGAGGCTGAAAAACATTTAAAATGCAAAAACAAACCCACCATCACGGGCAACCCCGTTCGTAGTGAGTTTTTAAAAATAACAAAAAGTGAGGCAAGAAAAAAGCTCTCACTTGATAATAGACCTTTAATTCTTTCCTTTGGCGGTAGCCTTGGCGCTGCACCTATTAACAACGCAGTAGCAGGACTTATTGCCGACAAATCAAGGTGTGGTAAATATCAGTTTATGCACGCAGCAGGTAAGGTTGGCTACAAGGGCTTTTTAGAACAGCTGAAAAATCGCGGTGTAGACCTTAAAGACCCAAGCGTTAAGATTAGCGAATACATCAGCAATATGGCAGAATGTATGGCAGCAGCCGACCTTATTATCGGTAGAGCAGGTGCAATAACCTTAACCGAAATCGAGGCCGCTGGCAAAGCATCTATTTTGATTCCGTCACCATACGTTGCAGAGAATCATCAGTATCATAACGCAATGACTCTTAAAAACTGCAATGCGGCCGAGGTAATAGAAGAAAAGGATTTAACCGAAGAGACCCTTATTGCAGCGGTAGACAGACTTTTAGCCGATTCTTTCACCGCAGAGGAAATGGGCAAAAATGCACGGAAACACGCAATTATTGATGCAAATGAACGCATTTATGTAACATTAATGTCCTTGTTGCAAAATTAACAAATAGCTGCCTTTTTGCATAGTATACACTGAAATAATGTTTTTTAGTATACTTGTGAAAGGGTGCAACAAATGGAAAAGCTAATAATAAAAGGCACTAATAGATTAACGGGCGAGGTGTCGGTGCACGGTGCAAAAAACGGTGCATTGCCGATACTCGCCGCATCTCTTTTAATTAAAGGCGAAAGCGTTATACATAATTGCCCTGATTTATCCGACGTGCGTGCTTCTATAAAGATACTTGAGCATTTGGGCTGTATTTGTAGTCGTAGCGGAAACACGGTTACGGTTAATTCGCGTAACGTAAACTGCTCAGAAATACCCGATAATCTTATGCGAGAAATGCGTTCGTCAATAGTGTTCTTAGGCGCTATTATTGCAAGGTGCGGTAGCGCAAAACTAAGCAGTCCGGGTGGCTGTGAAATCGGTGCAAGACCAATCGATTTGCATCTTTCATCTTTAAAAGAACTTGGTACTGAGATTGAAGAATCACACGGATGTATTATCTGCAACACCTGTGGGTTAAAAGGCTGTAATATTTATATACCTATAGCAAGTGTTGGTACTACCGAAAATATTATTATAGCCGCAGCAACTGCGAAGGGTACAACAAGAATTTTTAATGCTGCGCGCGAACCCGAAATTTTAGACCTTGCGGCCTTCCTTAACAGCGCAGGCGCAAGGATATACGGTGCAGGTAGTAGCGATGTTGTTATAGAGGGTGTAAGTTCTTTGCAAAGTACCGAGCACACAGTAATACCCGACCGAATTTTGACCGCTACATATATGTCGGCAATAGCAATAACTAACGGCAACGGTGTAATTAAAGGCGTTTGTCCAGAGCATATTAAGGCTATTATTGCTGAATATCAGCGTATGGGCTGTGAAATAAAAATAAATAAAAACGAGTTAAAGCTTATTGCCCCCGAGAATTTAAAGAGAATTAAGTTATTAAAAACACAGTATTACCCAGGTTTTCCTACAGACGCGGGTCCAACCTTAATTGCTACGGCAACTAAGGCTTTAGGAACAAGTATCTTTGTAGAAACTATTTTTGAAAACAGATTCAAATTTGCGGGAGAGTTAAACCGCCTTGGTGCAGATATTAAGGTTGAGGGTAGAACTGCCGTAGTTGAGGGTGGCAAAAAGCTTACGGGCGCAAGGGTGAAATGCACCGACCTTCGCGGTGGTGCAGCGCTTATGGTGGCCGCACTAAATAGCGGTGGAACAACCGAAATTGAAGAAATACAGCATATAGATAGGGGTTACGAGAAGCCCCAAGAAAATTTTGCACTTCTTGGTGCGGATATAAAAAGGGTGAGAGAATGAACAAAAGCAAAGGGAAAACTGCAAAGAATTCGGCACGCAAGGTGCGCAAAAGCTTTTTGTTGGTACTATTTATATTTATAGTTTCACTTTTGGTAATTCTTTCAACCACAGTGTTTTTTCCAATCAATTCGGTAACACTAAAATATGGCGGTGAGCTGTATTCTGAGAATCAAATATTAAAAACTGCCGACATAAAAATCGGTGAGAACTTAATTATGCTGCCTAAAAATAAAATTTCCAAACGCGTTACAAGCAATCTTACCTATATAGGAGAACTGCAAATAAGCAAACAGTTTCCCGATAAGGTGGTGCTAACTGCCAAAGAAACAAAGGCGGCGTACTGTATAAAAAGTAATAAAAAATATTATGTGTTAGATAAGAATTTTAAGGTTTTAGAAGAGATAAAAAAGCCCCAAAAGAAGTTAGCTTGTATTAACGGCCTTAAGCTTGAAAGTAATCAAATAGGCGAGGTTGCAACTGCCGAAAAAGTTGAACAAGACGAGTGCTTTAAAACAATTATGAAATATATAAACAACGGCGGTGATAAGCTTAATTATATTAACTTTACTAAAAACGGAGAAATTGAATTTTACGTAAATAATAAATTTAAAGTAGAGCTTGGCACTACCTTAGAGATTGATGAAAAGCTTAGCTTTATGTCAAAAATGATAGACGATATTACAAAGAAAAACAAACACGATGAGGGTAAAATTAATCTTACGTATTTCCCAAGTAAAAAAGAGGGTTATTTTACAAGACAAAGTGTTGAAATAAACTATTTTAGTTAAATATTGACAATTTAAGTAAAAAGTTGTACTTTTAAATTATAAAAAAGATAAAATATACTTGAAATTCAAAATCTTTTATGTTATTATTTATTTGTATATAAGGTTATTAGCGAATTTTAAATATTGAAAGGATGATAAAAATGCCGTTCGAGATAGCTCAGGAGACGGAGGATATAGTTCAAATAAAGGTTATTGGTGTCGGTGGCGGCGGCGGTAACGCTGTAAATAGAATGGTTAATGCAGGTGTTAAGGGCGTAGAGTACATAGCCATTAATACCGATAAAGCTGCATTACTCGCATCAAAAGCTACTAATAAACTTCAAATCGGCGAAAAGAAAACAAAGGGCTTTGGCGCAGGTGCAAACCCCGCTAAAGGCGAAGAGTCTGCCGAAGAATCACGTGAAGAGATTTCAACCGCACTTCGCGGAACCGATATGGTATTTATCACCGCAGGTATGGGCGGCGGTACCGGTACAGGTGCAGCTCCCGTAGTTGCTCAAATTGCTAAAGAGTTAGGTATCTTAACTGTTGGTATCGTTACAAAGCCTTTCGCTTTCGAAGGCGCAAAGAGAATGAAACAGGCAGAGCAGGGTATCGAGGCTCTCCGTCAGCATGTTGACAGTCTTATTGTTATTCCTAATGAAAGACTTAAATTTGTTTCTGAACAGAAAATTACTCTTGCTAACGCATTCGAGGTTGCAGACGATGTTCTCCGCCAAGGTGTACAAAGCGTTTCCGAGCTTATCAATGCTACTGCAATGATTAACCTAGACTTTGCTGATGTTACAACCGTTATGGCTGATGCAGGCTTTGCACACATGGGTGTTGGCCACGCAACAGGTCGCGAGAAGGCAGAACAGGCTGCTCTTGCTGCTATCAACAGTCCTCTTATCGAAACCAAAATCGACAACGCAAGTGGTGTTATCATCAGCATTACTGCATCTAACGATATCGGTCTCGACGAGGTTGACCAGGCTTCTTCTCTTATCGCAAAGACCGTTCATCCAGATGCAACTATTATCTGGGGTGTTCAGCTCGACGATACTATGGAAGACGAAATGCGTATTACTGTTATTGCAACCGGTCTTGGTGAGGATAACGGCAACGCAAGTGGCATTTCAGATGATTTAAAGGATATCCTTTCAAAGAATGCCGACGAGTCTGACGATGGCGATTACCTCGATGTAATGGACATTTTCAAGAAATAATTAAAAACTAAAGGGCTGCAGATCGCAGCCCTTGCTTTTTACTGAAAAACAAACCGCATAGCTTTTCTGCTGTGCGGTTTATAATTTATTTGCCCTCTGTCTTTTTTATCTGTCTTATATCGGCGCCTTCAAACAAAAGCGTGGTATATTCACCAATTAGTCGGGATGCAATTCGGGGGGAGTACATCTCTTTTATCTCGGGCATAAAAAGATTGGTGTTTATAATAGTGGATTTTTTTGTAAGAATCCTTGTGTTTATAATATCGTAAATAACCGATTTTGAAAACTGGGTGCTAAACTCTGTACCAAGGTCGTCTAAAACAAGTAGGTCGCACTCGAGCGCGGCATCGCAATAACTAAAATCGTTATCATTTTTGCCGAATTTTTCTTTTTGCATTTTAGTTATAAGATATTCTGCACTGCTGTAAAAGACACCATAACCTTTTTCTATTAATGCATTTGCTATAGCTATAGATAAGTGCGTTTTGCCAAGACCCGTGTTGCCAACAAGTAAAAGATTCTCGCCGTTTGGAAAGTTATTAATGTATTTTTGAATATATGCAAAATTCTTTTCCATTCTAACCCTCGGTGAAGCCTTGCCCTCGGCTATATCTGAATAATAGTCGAGATTGAAATTATCAAGTCTGCACTCATCGAAAGGTGCGGCAGAAGAAAGTGTGCTGAACTGTAGCTTTTTTGCGGCAACTTCAATGCAATCGCAGGTTTTACCATTGTATATTCCTGTGTCTTTGCAAAGGTTACATTCATATGGAATACCGTAATCCTCCGGCGCAAGCTTTGCACGCTCGGCATTAAGGTTAGTGCATCTGTCTTTAAGCTCTGTAAGCTTTGCAGTATTACCCGAAAAGGCGGCAAGGGTTATCTCCATGCCCAAAGATGATAATTCTCTATCAATTTCTTTAGCGCGTGGGAAATCGTTATAAAGCTGTTGCATTTTATATTCGCGCAATAGGTCGTTCTTCTGCTTAAGCTTACGCTTGCGGTCAATAGCAGCTATGTATATTGATTTTGAAAATCCCATATTTATCTCCTATTCAGGTAATTCTTCAAGTGATTTTTGATAGTCGTCAAGATTAAAACTATCTTTTGGCTTTGTAGTTGCACTTGGTTTGCGACGGTCATTAAGTGTCGCTACATCCTCAGGTGTTTTAGCACCGTTTTTATGCCAGTTGTCGATAACCTTGCTAATGTAACTCATAGAAAATTTAGCCGATGAATCAACGCAGGTCTCATAAGCTAAGCGAAGCATTGTATTATCGTAGCCATATTCCTCAACCCATTTGTAAGCAAGCTCGGTTTCCTTACTACTGGGCATTCGGCTGTCAATACCCATAGCAGAACAAACCTTACTCCAAGCCGATTTTTTAGCCTGATGCATTGAAATTTGCTTTTCGGCATCCTCTATGGTGGTAACCCCATTTTTAATCCAAGCCAAAGCGGTGCGTTCTATGAAACCTATGTTTGCCTTGCCTTCGTTTACACAAAAGCTTATAAGCTGCAATATCATAGGCACGCTGAAGCCCTCGTCGTCGTAAAGCCAAAGCAAAGTAGACGATTCATTTTGGCGTAAAGGTCTTCCAAATTTAAGCTGAGCCTCCCTTAGAAGAAAGGTAATCTCGGTAGATTCTTTACCTCTTTTAAGCACGTCCTCGCGGCTTGGTTTAACTATCTCAACTTTAGTTGCCTTTTTCGGTGTAGGCTCTGCTTTTTTAGGCTCAGGAGTATCCGTTTTTAGTGTATCGGAGTTTGCAAGTATTCCGCACTCTACCCAGTAATTAAGCGCGTCGGTAACGTCGATATCAGAGATACCAAGCTTTTCGGCAATTGCCTTTGCCTCAATTTCAGCAGGATTCCCATTAAGCGCTATAAGTAAAACTTTAAGCTGAATTGCGCCCGAAAGCTTTATTAACTTGTCAGCAACGCGAGAGGGGACCGCAAACATATTAGAAAGCTCGCCTATGTTTATTGAGTACGGCATAATTTAACTCCTATTCCTTAATTATATCCTGCATATCATAAAGCCCTGCGGACTTGTTTTTAATAAATTTAGCTGCATTCACTGCACCTGTAGCAAAAACCTCTTTGGAACGTGCAGAGTGCGAAATTTTAATAACCTCGTCTGTTCCTGCAAAAATAACCTCATGCTCGCCAACGATATTACCGCCGCGGATAGAGTGAATACCTATTTCCTTTTTAGAACGCTTAGCTCTTGTAGAGTGGCGGTCGTAATTAAACTGCATTTTATTGTCTAATGTTTCGTTAATAGCGTTAGCAAGCATATATGCAGTACCGCTTGGCGCGTCAATTTTTTGGTTATGATGCTGTTCTATAATTTCAATATCAAAATCACCAAGTATAGATGCGGCAATTTTTGCAAGTTCGGTAATCAAGTTTACACCAAGTGACATATTGAAAGAGCTAAAAATTGCAACCTTTTTTGATGCTGCGTGTATTTTCTCTGTCTGCTCGTCGCTAAGGCCTGTTGTGCACTCAACTAAAGGTACATTGTGGGCAATAGCATAATCAATAATTTCTAATACTATATCAGGATGTGAAAAGTCAATAATAACATCTGCAGGCACAGCAACTTCTTTTATAGAGGTGTACACAGGGTATGACCTTTGCACTGTGCTGAACTTGTCAACACCGGCAACAATTTCAATACCGCTTGTATTTGCTATGCGTTCGGTTACTGCAGCTCCCATTTTTCCACCGCAGCCTACAAGAATTATTTTTAACATTACAACAACTCCTAAAAACAAAAAACTGTTGAACAGATGATACATTTGTGTTATATTAAATAATAACATTTGCCGAAATAAATGTCAATATTTCGGCGCTTAAAACCAACCAAAACTTTTATTGGAGTATCTTTAGATGAACAAAAGCGATTTTTATTACGACCTGCCCGAAAAACTTATAGCTCAAACACCCATAGAGCCGCGCGATTCCTCGCGTCTTTTGGTGCTTAATAAAGAGAATGGCAATATAGAGCATCGTGTTTTCAGCAATCTCCTGGAGTATTTAAGGGCGGGCGATTGCTTAATTCTAAATAACACCCGCGTTCTTCCTGCTCGAATTTTTGGAACGCGTGTAGATACGGGCTCGGTGGTAGAATTTGTTTTATTAAAACAAATAACAAACACCAAGTGGGAGTGTATCGCAGGTCCGGGTAAAAAAGCTCGCGAGGGTAAAGGCTTCACATTTTCTGAGGAGCTTTCCTGTACTGTTACCGAGGTACTGCCCGATGGTAACAGAGTAGTAGAGTTTTCATTTAACGGCAACTTTTACGAAATTCTTGATAGGGTAGGCGAAATGCCGCTACCACACTATATTAAAGAAAAGCTAAACGATAAAGAACGTTATCAAACCGTATATTCTAAGGAAACAGGCTCGGCAGCTGCACCTACTGCGGGCTTACACTTTACACCCCAAATGTTAGAGGATATAAAGAATAGCGGTGTAAACATTGGTTACGTTACCTTGCACGTAGGCCTTGGTACCTTTAGACCCGTTAAGGTCGAAAAAATCGAAGACCATAAAATGCACAGCGAACACTATTATATGCCAAAAGAAACCGCCGAACTAATTAATAACACAAAAGCACGCGGCGGTAGGGTGATTTGCGTAGGTACAACAAGCTGTAGAACCCTTGAGAGCGTTGCGGCTTTGGGTGATATACGCGAGTGTAGTGGGGATACCGATATTTTCATTTATCCCGGCTATAAATTTAAGTGTATGGATGCGCTTATTACCAATTTCCATCTGCCCGAAAGTACGCTTATAATGCTTGTTTCAGCTTTTGCTGGCTACGATAATACCTTTAATGCGTATAATACAGCCGTAAAGGAAGAGTATCGATTCTTTAGTTTTGGCGACGCTATGTTGATTTTCTAAAGTAAAATCAACAAGAAAAAGTTAATAGTGAAAAGTGAAGAGGTAAGGTGTGCCTGCGGCACGGATTATAAATCGTCGGCTTTGCCGACACCTGAACTGTTCATTATTTAGTGGGGTTAATATGTTTAAACTTATAAAAACAAACGGAACAGCCCGTAGGGGCGAATTTACAACGGTACACGGTACTGTACAAACACCTGCTTTTATGAACGTGGCTACTGCTGCTGCAATCAAAGGCGGTGTATCAACTAAAGATTTAGAAGAGGTAAATTGTCAAGTAATGCTCTGCAACACCTACCATCTGCATCTTAGACCTAACGATAAGATTGTTCGAGAGATGGGTGGCTTGCATAAGTTTGCGGTTTGGGATAGGCCTATCTTGACCGATAGCGGCGGATTTCAGGTATTCTCACTTTCTTCTTTGAGGAAAATCGAGGAGGAGGGCGTAACCTTCAACTCGCATATAGATGGTCACCGCATTTTTATGGGACCCGAGGAGAGTATGCAAATACAGTCTAATTTGGGTTCTACCATTGCAATGGCTTTTGACGAGTGCATAGAAAATCCGGCACCGCGCAAATACGTTGTGGATTCTTGCGACCGTACGTTCAGGTGGCTTCAGCGTTGTAAAAAAGAGATGCAGCGTTTAAATAGCTTAGAGAATACGGTTAATAAAAACCAACTGCTGTTTGGTATAAATCAAGGCTCTACCTATGCCGATATCCGTGCCGACCATATGAAACGCATTGCCGAGCTTGATTTACCTGGCTATGCAATAGGCGGCTTGGCGGTAGGCGAAACAGCAGAGGAAATGTATAATATTATTGAAGCAGTCGAGCCGCATATGCCAAGCACCAAGCCGCGTTACCTAATGGGTGTTGGCACACCCGTAAATATATTAGAGGCTGTTGAACGTGGTGTTGATTTGTTCGACTGCGTAATGCCAAGCAGAAATGCAAGGCACGGACATCTGTTTACCTCAATGGGTATAATTAATCTTAACAATAGCAAGTACGCTACCGACCCACTACCTATAGATCCTAATTGTAACTGTCCTGCTTGCCGTAGATACTCAAGGGCATATTTAAAGCACTTGCTAAAGGCGGGCGAAATGCTTGGTATGAGGCTTCTGGTACTGCATAACTTATATTTCTATAATCAGCTTATGGCAGATATTCGTGAGGCTTTGGATAACGACTGCTTTGCCGAGTTTAAAAAGGACGCAATAGAACGTATAGGCAAGCGCATTTAATTATTAACTAATTTTAAATTCACTAAAAACGCACTTGCAATATTTAGTGCTATGTTGTATAATACACTTGTTTAAAATTGATAATGCAAAACGCATTAACGGAGGTAAAATAAATGGATTTTTTAACACTTACAAGCAACGCGGGCGGTACTGCTGGAACAACCAGCCCGATTATGACTATTGTTATGTTCGGACTTATAATCGTTGTTTTCTATTTCTTTATGATTCGCCCACAGAAAAAACGCCAAAAGGAAGAAGAAAAAATGCGTAACAGCCTTCAAATCGGCGACGAGGTTACATCCATAGGTGGTATTGTTGGTAGGGTTGTTTCTATTAAAGAAGATAGTATTGTTTTAGAGTCACCTGCTGACCATTCTAAAATTAAACTTTTACGTGCCGCTATCCAAACAAACAACACCGTTCACGATGAAGAGGCTAAAGCTTCTAAAAAAAGTAAATAAGTAATTTATAGACCTTTCCGAGAATATGATTTAGTAATCATTATTTTCGGGAAGTGTTTTTATGAAAAAAAGTTATTCGGTTTCTTCGCAACTATCAAAGCCTACCGTTTTTGCAATTAGCTTAGGTATAGCAGTAGTAACAGTTGTTGCGGCAATTTTGCTGTTCTCTCTGTTTATGACAGTGGTGGATATACCTAAAGACTATGCTTTTCCGCTTTCTTCGGTAGCACTCGGAATAGGCAGTTTTATAGGCTCGCGCTTTGCTGCAAAAAAACTAATGGAAAAGGGCTACTTGTGCGGAATTATTTTAGGTTTGTTGTTATTTGTTATTTTTACTATAGTTGCAATAATCGTGGGCGGCGCACAGTTTACAGCACTAACACCGCTTAGATTGATTATAAGCGTGCTTATGGGAATGCTTGGCGGCATTTCTGGAATCAACACAAAAAGCACACGCTCTCTGGTAAAATAATATGCAAGTAAAATTAAAAACTGCTACTTGCATTATTTGTCTGCTTGCAATTATGCTATGTAGCCTATATAATAAAAGTAGCACAGCTTATGCAGTAGAAACTCCGCAAACAATTATAATAGACGCAGGCCACGGTGGGTTAACTAATACTATAAAGGTTTAACAATAGGGGATGTCTATTGCGGTTGCGCTCGTCTATTTTGCCCATCGGTTTTGCCTTCGTTTTTGGCAGGCGTTAGCCTTGCCAAAAGCCTCAGGCTTCACCGAACGAACAAACTAAACGGCAACAACAAAAAGCGCAACACCCACCCCTGTTGATAAACCTATAGGTCCAAATCTGCCGTGAAATTTCAATATAAAATGCTTTGCAGTTGAATTTTAAAATAAAATCGTGTATAATATATTAAAAATGAAGAAAGGAGAAAAAGTTTATGAAGGATTTTGAGATTTTAAGCCGTGATACAGTTGTTGCTATTTGGAAAGATAATGAGCTTAATGTTTTGAATAATGAATTATTGCCTTTATATTTAAAGCGTGTAAACGATGCTAAATCTTGGCTTGAAACAAGAGCTATTGACTCGCATAGAGCAAACTCACGACTTCTTAAAAAGGCATTAAGACTTGCTGAAAAAGACGATGTTTCAACCGTTCTTCATGTTAATGCTGCAACCATTACCGACACCTATTGGGTTAGGGCAATCGGCAGCGATTTAAAATATGAAGATGTTCGCTTTAATAAAGACTATTTCTCCAATCTGGCTTTACGAGGACTATATTCAAGTTTTAATTCTGCGGCAAAGCGTAAGGATACTAAAACACCTGAGCTCACCAATATCGGTAGCTTTGAAAAGTGCTGGAAGCTTAAAAATGGCAAATGGTGGATTTATAAATCTGCTAACCAAAAAGAGCAGTTCTCAGAGCTTTTCGTATATGAGTTAGGTAAAGCACTCGGTATGAATATGGCTCATTATGAGAAAGGTGATAAATGTGTCAAATCTCTTGATTTCACCGATTCGACAAATGTTATTTTTGAGCCTGCATCTTCTTTTATGGGCGACGAGGAAGATTATATCAAGGTTGTTGAAAAGCTAAAGGAACTTTGCACCAAAGCAATTTCCGATTATATTAAGATGATTTTTCTTGATACCATAACCGCTAACCCCGACAGACACACTGGAAACTTTGGTTTAATGCGTGATGTTGAGTCAGGCGAACTTTTGGGACTCGCACCAAATTTTGATAACAATATGGCACTTATTGCACGTGGTTATCCAACAAGCAAATCCGCAAACGACCTTTTAATCACACTCTTTAATGAACTAATGGAAAAGTATCCCGAATATAAGGAATATATACCAAAAGTCACAGAGCAGATGATTAAGAAAGTTATCAGCAAACTTAATATGAAGGTTAAATCTCAGGTAATTGTTGATTTTGTAATTAACCGTTATCAAGCAATTAAATAATTGCAGATTAAACATTGTGAGATTAGAATATAACACAACCCCGTCTTTGCGATTTGCAGAGGCGGGGTTGTTAACTTAACAGTAATCGCCGTATGGGACGGCAGTCCAAGTGGGACGAAAAACACTATCGTTTATGCACGACGAAAAGGTATTCCTGTAATCAATATTTTAGATAAGTAAATCTCAATAGGCTCTGAAAAATTTAATATGCCCAAACTCCGTTTTGCATCTGATGTTTAACTTGATAGTTAAAGTGCAAAATAATAGTAAAATAAAGATATGAAATGGAGGTTTTGGTATGAAAAAAAGAATTATTACCAATCAAACAATAAACTCGTTCAAGAATCATTTAATCGAGAATGAAAAAGCAACCGCTACTATTGAAAAGTATATGCGAGATATACACCTATTTGTCGAATATGCTACAGACAAGCCCTTGGATAAGTCTCTTATATTGGAATACAAGACATCCTTGGAACAAACCTACGCTATTAGAAGTGCAAACTCTATGTTGGCGGCTCTCAATTCCTTTTTCCGATTTCTCGGCTGGCACGATCTTTGTGTAAAGCAATTTAAGGTGCAAAAAGAAACGTACTGTTCCGAAGAAAAGGAACTTACCAAAGCGGAATATACGGCTCTTGTAAGAACAGCTGAGCGAAAGAAAAACGAACGGCTTTCCCTCGTCGTTCAAACGATTTGCGGGACGGGCATTCGTGTCAGTGAATTGCAGAGTATTACGGTGGAGGCTGTACGTAAAGGAGAAGCCATTGTATCCTGCAAGGGAAAAACAAGAAAGATATTTATTGTCAGTGCCCTGCGAAAAAAACTGCTTCGATATGCTACAGAACAGAAAATAAACTCCGGAATAATTTTCGTGACCAAAAGCGGTAAACCGCTTGACCGTAGTAATATTTGGAGAGAAATGAAGAGTTTGTGTGAACAGGCCGGTGTTTCTCCTGGGAAGGTATTTCCGCATAACCTAAGACACCTGTTTGCGAGAACTTTCTATGGTATCGAAAAGGATATTGCAAAATTAGCTGACATTCTCGGTCACTCCAACATTAATACCACTCGCATTTATATCATTACAACAGGTGCAGAGCATCAGCGCCGTATGGAAAATATGCGACTCATTATATAAAAAGAAAAACCGCTACATTTCAGCAGCGGTTTGAATATCACATAATGGTTATTATGTTGTATTAAACAATAAGAATAGACAGTATACCTTCATTAAATGCTTAAAGGCAGCTAAAAATAGGTACAACAAATCAGACCTTTTGAAAACAATAACCAAAAGGTCGTATTTTTCACGCCCAAAATCCGTTAATTTTATGTAAATCTCAATTTTTTTGAAAAACCGCTTGTTTTTTCATATGTATTATGTTATAATACTTCGTACTTAAAAAGTAACGAGATATGCTTGTTCGGCTTTATGAACAACATAATAACCATTATGTGTTGCCGATGTTTTTTAACATCGGTTTTTTAGCCCCACAAGCCGTAACATAATAACCATTATGTTGCCCACAGTCGTTATAATTTAAGCAAACACATAATCTTAATAGAGTGAGTTTAGTACCTCTGCATAATATGCAGAACCAACCCCAGCGCCTGAGCCTAAGAGCCTGTGCCATTTATTCGTTGTATACGATTATGGTACAGGCTTTTCTTTTTTGAGGTTATTTGACGCGACCGAGCACAAAACGAGGTGATCCCATTTGCAAAACACATTACAGCACAAACCAATAGACAACGATATAAAAGCAGAACGGCGACGATTTTTGTGCCCTTTATGCGGTAAGCACACGGTACTATGGTTGCTGCCTAACACAGAGATTAAGAATCTGCCGATTAAATGCAAACGATGCGGTAAAGAAAGCATCGTGAACGTCGAACCACTTACCAAACCTTAAAAATTATGTATCAGGCGACAATCTTAACGTAATTTTATAGATACTCACTCCCCTCGCAAAAGACTATGTGTAACTAAAACACAAACGCTGGGCGTTTGTAATTTTTTGCTGAAATTTGTAGTAAACACTTACAA